>JAZULU010000241.1:0-7495 GCA_045603265.1 Clostridia bacterium | reverse complement strand
TTATGAGCCCGACGAGCTACCAACTGCTCCACCCCGCGATATAGGGTAATCAACTGATTACACTTGTATTATATGCTAAAAGTGCTCAGATGTCAACCCTTTTTTTGAAAAATATTTTGTCGTAGTTCTTAATATACTGTCGGATTATTTAAAATGCCGATGGGTCTTAACTTGTATACATCGTTCCACATGGGCGAATCGTAGGTGCGCCAGGAGTTTGGTCCCCAATAAGAATATTTCTTAACATTATTGTGTACAGCGCCGAATCCGTTAAAGCGCGTACCGAAGACTGTTATATCGATCTTATGCTCGCCCTTTGCCATTTCGCCAAGAGAAACGCAATAAGGTGAGATAGCGATAACACCCATATCCGAGCCGTCAACAAAAACGCGAACCATTGCACCGCCGATATCGGGTACTTGAAGTGTACGCATACCGCCAGTAGTTTCAACGTAACTTGTGTGGTAAGTGATGTTGCCCGTATAGAAAGGTAACGTTTGCTGACCTGCATCACCGAAGGCAAGTTTTTGTGCTTTTTCAACGGCGGTAACGTACTTGCCCGTAACGCGCACACCGAAGTCACCCAAAACATAGCACCACTCGGTTCTGCCTCTTAAACCAAAGGGAATTTCAACTTCAACAACCACTTCGCCCTTTGAAAGTTTAGGAAGTTTAACTTTTTTAATGCACTTATCAACGTACCAGCCATCAAATTCTTTTTCGATTTTTTGACCGTTTATCCATATAGTTGCATTATCTGCTTCTTCAAGGGCAAGGTAGGCATTTTCAATAACAATATCCGTATTAAAAATAAATCTGCGCTTTACTGTATGTCCTTTATCGTTCTTTAATTCTTCAGGAACGGGCACCCAGGGCTGAACTTGAGTTTGCATCTGATGCTTTTCATAGAATCTTGCCCTACCAATATCGCCTATTCTTGCGGAATCTTCAAAAATTTCAGTATACTCTTCACCGTCAAAGGCATACTGTGCCATATCAAGTAAGATTACATTCGGCTCATCAAGAGTATATTCTACCATATCTTTTACTTTTATGTAATTCTTATTATTTTTTGCAATAGAATTCTTGTTGGCAGGATTTTTTAAAGCGACATCATCAACACCCATGGGCATAGGTCTTAAAGGTGCATTGCCTGAAATCTTCTTATCTTCCGTGCAAGGCGTAAGTTTAAGAAGGAAACTATCCTCAGTAAACATTGTATATTCAACGTAAGTTTTGCCATTTTTCACTTCATAAACGGGAGTATATATTTCACCCGTCAAAGTGTTATACTCGCTAACATCAAATCGCCCGTTTAAAGTAACGCATATTTTGTCATTTGAGAATGCAGGTACATAACCCATTCTTTCAGCCTGATCTTCGCCATGACAGAAGAATAACCATTTATCATCTCCGTCATTACGAAGTTGATGAACGATATTATCAGTTCTTGTTCCGAGATTTTTAAAGGTAAAGTTCACAAAACGGAATTGCTCAAGTTTTTCAATAAGTTCAATATAGTCGATATCTATATTTGTCCATTTTTGAGCAGAAATTTTTACACTATCTGATAAAACTGCATCAACATATTTAGGTGCTTCACCTAAAAGAATAATCGTTCCGCCATTTTTGCTAAAATCATTAAGCCGTTCTAAAGTAGTTGCACGCATGGTTTCCATAACTGGAACAACGATGCAATCGTACTGCATTTTACCAACTTTTAAGGGGTTTGAGCCTTTTTCGCACAAATCGGGCAAAGTTGATTCTGCAATAAAATCAAAGTCCACACCGCTTGTTGAAAGAGCGTTTGTAAGTTTCATAAACTGATCGTCAAGATATCCGCGTTTAAGTGCCGTTTTATCGTTAGGTCCCGTGTAAAGCCAGAAACTTTCGATTGGGTGAATTACACCAACGCGCACGTCAGGAGTACCACGGGTAAGGGCGGTATTTAAACGAGCAAAATGATCTTCGATATAGCTATACTGTTTATACCATGGCGACTGATAACCTATAGATGCAGGATAATCGTGCTTTGCATCACCGTTCATTGAAACCCAAGTTAAATGATGAACACGAATTGTTACCCCAAGTGCTGCCTGCCAATCGCCCTGACGCTTATGTCCTCTAAAGGGGAAATCCCAACCGGTTACACCGTAAAGTTCAGAAAGCATACCTTCGCGGCCGTACTGATGAACTGCCGATTGCACCTGCTTTGCAGTTGAATATTCAATTCTATCGCAAAGAAGATCCATTCCGGGAAGTTGGAAATTTCTGTAACAGCGCATTGCTTCACCTAAAGAATCTGTCTGTGAACGAAGGGTAGGCTCCTGCATCATATGTCCCGTAAATGCAATATTGTGCTTTTCGCACCAATTTCCCAACGTATCAACAAATGCGGAAACAAAGCGTTCACACATATGATCGACGTAATTATAACGGGTTTTTGCACAACCGCAATTTTTCTTTTCCCAGAAAAGTTCAGGTATCTTTTCTAAAATGCTTTCGCCGTATGTTTTTTTATAAGTTTCTTCAAAATCATCGGTAAAGGGAACGCCTATAAGATTCTTTCCCATTGATTCATTAAGATAACGTCTTAAAGGCACCTGAGGTTCATCGGTGAATATTGCAGGAATGCTTTTATTAAAATCTTCACCCACTGCCTTATAATAAGCATCGTAGGTAATGCGCATAAATTCTTCAACGGCAGCCTTGGATAAAGTATCAATATAACTCTGTCCGTTATACCAACCGCTTGTCCCGCCTATGTACATATACCCGTACCAGATATCGCCATCATAGTTTTCATTATCATCAAGCTTTTTATAATCAATCAAAAATCCATTTTCATCAAGCTTGATGCCGTAACGGGAAATAAAATAGCCCGTACACTTGCCATTATTTTCGGTAAGCTTTAAATATTCGTTATAGTTGTTTGCAAAATACTCTCTTCCTCTCGGATCGGTAACCTCAAGATGAAAAGCCTTCTGACGGTGGCGGTAATTTTTCGTAACGTATCCCCCCGCCGCACCTGAGGGCCAACGATCCTCATCATAAAGCCAGCAGAGCATATCCTCTTTCTTTGCTTTTTCATTGCAGAGCTTTACAAAATGCATAAACTCATCACTTAAATATGTCGTTTGCATACCTGTGCGAACGTGCATATGAAAGCCACCAAGCCCCATTTCTTTAAAAATATCAATTTGTTCCAGCAAAGTTTCATCATCTAATTTCGTGTTCCACGCCCAGAAGGGTGTTCCGCGAAATTCGCTTGTTGGATTTTTAAAAAGTTCCTTTGATAACGTTTTTTCACCATTCTTTTTATATAACATTACAACATCTCCTCAATAAAATACGCGTTAGTATCAGCATGCTTACCGAATTCATCAAACACGGTTACACGGACGTACACATCTTCTTTTTTTAAACCAAATTCACCGAAGGTAACGGGCATATCATCCTGAAGATAGCAAAATCCGTTTCTTCGCGCAGTAGTAAAAAGAATCTTCTTGCAAGGCGCAGTTTCAATGAAAAGTTTATTATCCTCAACGTAAAGACTCTTTATTTCAGGACCCGTTGAGGAATAAAAGTTGCCTTTTTCAAGAGCCTCGGTTATGGTGCGATATTCAAGTTTATCTGCCTTGATATTTACCCAGCCTCCGCAACAGTCATTTTTAACGTGACCGATGGGATAATGAGCATGAGTGTCATCAGAAGCCATGCAGAAAATGCGTTTTCCCTGCCTTAAAAGATCGTCATAAACACGATGGTTATATTCAAAAAAGTTAAGATCGCAACCGTGATTGTATATTTCCATACAGTGCATTCCCTTATATTGAGAATAAGTTTCATAACTTTCCTGAGACCACGTCGGATGATTGTAGGTTACAAAATAGCCGTGTTCTCTGCCCTCTTTAAACACTTGATTCACACATTCAATACTATATTCCCTTTTAAAATCAGGCTGATCATCGCGAAATTTAAGAAAATGAACGTAATTTATCGCATTGCCCACTTTATATCCTTGGCGTGAAGAAGCAACGGGATAATCGGTATCCTCCGTTAAAGCGATAAGACATATATGACAAGTCTCAGTATCTGCATAATCTTTGCTGTGCCACTTATCAAGTTGAACTTCGTAGCCGTTTAAGGGCAAAAAGTTTTCATCTTTAAGTTCAGGATGAGGCACCATAACGTCATGATCAGTAAATGCGACAACGGAATAGCCGTTTTTCTTATAGTGATTTTTTATTTCTTCAGCAGTAAGCTTTCCATCGGAAATAGTTGTGTGGCAATGAAGGTTTGCCTTATAAAAATTCCCTTTTTCGGGCAACAGATATTTTCTCACAAAATACACCACCTTAAAACATTGTGTATATTATATAATACCCTTTTTTGAAATTCAAGTATTTTAATAAAAAAATTCACAAATTTATTGACATTGTTTTTCTTAAAGTGATATAATTTAATTAGTTACAAACAAGGAGTGATACTATGAAAAAATTAACAACGAAGCTATTATCTTCAGTAATGGTTTTAGCACTTGTGCTTTCATTACTTCCTATGGTAGTTTTTGCCGAAAACACTGCCTTTGACGTTGCTTTTGAAGGCATTCATACCACAATCAACGAAGAAGCATTAGGCGAAGGCAAGTTTACTGCCGGTGAGGATTACACCTTTACCCTTACTCCCGACGACGGTTATACCCTGGCATACTACTGCATTTGGGGTTTAGACGAGAACGGTTATGTATACACAATATTAGGTGAAGAAACAGAACCTTCCCAAACTACATTCACCGTAAACAGAAACGATACTGACGGTATTGATACTGTTAAAATAATTGCAATATCCGCAGATTCAAAAGTTGAACGAGATGATTATTCCGCTGTTGCAAATGAAATTACTTCTGCAAGTTACAGTGATACCTTCACCCCAATCAACGAAAGTTATATTGACATCTATGATGAAAACAACGCATTAAGAGGCGCATACTTTGGCAAACTTTATAAAACAAACCTTGAGAAAGATTCTATTTTAAAAGTTTCTGCCAAAGCTCCTGAATCTTATGATCAAAATATGGATACAGTACTTTCTTTGCATGCCTATAATTCCGAAAATGAGCTTGTTAAATCCATATTCGTTGATAAAACCGGAGGAGGAGAATCATTAAATTACCTTGCTGAGGAAGCCGTTACTGTTTACATCTGTGCTTTCCATTTCTTGCGTGGCGATGCAATGAAAGAAATAGAATTTTCATTAACTTCCGCTCCCGTTAGCGAGAATGATTATGTATCCCTTACCTTTGTAGGCAAAAACGTTATGCTTGATTCCGATATTACCGGTGAAAAGCGTTACCTTAAATATTCTCAAGATATTATCGGTGAATATACTGTGATTGACGGTTATACCCTTTACGATATCTATGGCGTTTGCACCACAGAAGAAGGTTCTTATGCTATTTCCCTGTACAATGAGAACGGTGAATTTGAAATTTCTTACAGTGAACTTAAAGGCGATATTACTATTTACGCCATTGCTTACAATACGTCAAAAAGCATGACAGACGATGCTTCTGCTTTAAAAATAGATTCTTTCCCCTATAGTGATACCTTCCGCCCATTAGAGCAGGAGTTATATATATTTGAAGATTATGACAACGAAAATCCCGCTGACGATCTCCTTGTTTTAGGCAAGTTATATAAGCTTGACGTTGAGAACGAGGATGAAATAACTTTCTCACTTACCGGACCTAACGAAGCAGATACGCGTATGAAATACTTTGTGTTTGACGAAAACGGTGCTTCTGTTTCAGAAGGCTATGTTGATAATGATACCGTTAACGAGTATGGTGAAAAAACTGTTTATACCTCAGATCATAACGGCACAATTTATATTTTTGCTACTTGCTACGAAGAAGATCTATCAAAAGAATTAACCTTCACCCTTGAAAAGGAATCCTTTGAAGAAAATGGCTCTGCCCTTGATTTTGTCAACAATCCTTCAAGCGCAAGCGGTGAAAAATGGGCATATGATGCTAATACAAAAACACTTACGTTGTCTGACGGTTTCAATGTAACGTTAAAAGAAACTGCTATTACATTGCCCGAAAACAGCACTATTAACGTAAAAGGCAACGTGAACGTTTATTCAAAATCTTCTGCAATCAAATATGTAGGCAGACTTACCGTTAACGTTGACGATAATTCAACCTTTACAGTTGAATCAAGGTCTGCCTGCGCTCTTGAAACAAAAACTTCTAAAGCCGCTTTAAATCTAAACGGCAAGAACAACAAAACTTCAAAACTTGTTGTTTCCGGGTTCAACACAATATTAAACTACGGTGATATAAATATAAAAGATCTCTTTGTTGATGTAAAAGCTGAAGAAGATGGCATTACAGCTTATGAAGGTGCTATCACCATTAAAGATTCAAACGTTCACGTCGTTTCAGTATCAGATTCTCTTCTTGTTGACGGCGACGTTGCAAAGGGAAGCCATGATATTACAATAACCAATTCATTGCTTAGTCTTGTTTCCGGTGATGAAGTCATTCAAAACTATCTTGGCAGCGTAACCATCAAAGATTCAGATTGTTTACTTTTGACCGATGATGAAGAAGGCATAGATGCTGAAGAAGGCATTATCTCAATAGAAGGCGGCCGTATTTTTGCAGATACTGAGGAAGACGTATTTGAAGCAAAAGGCGATATCATTATTAAGGACGTTGCCCTTGACATAAGAACCGATATCTCTTATTCCTTATTTAAGCTTAATTCACAAGAAGCAAAGCTCGTTTTCTCCGGTGGAAAGGTTTGCTTGGGAAGTGCCAATATTGGCACCGCTTATATAGGTCAGTGGAAGGATGAGTTCTATAATGCAGTTGACGGCTCCGTATCCGTTGCTGACGGAAACAACGTTACTTATATGCGTGCCCTTATAACCGTCACCGAGCTTGACAATGCCGCACTTAACGGATTAAAGGATTCCTATGCTACCGGCGAAATGGTTGGCTTTACGGTTGATAACATTAAGTATCCCACAATGCTTAACACACAGTTCTTCTTAGAAAGTTTTACAATTACCGATGAAAACGGTCAGGTAGTGTTCAACGGCAACAAAGACACTGATACATCAAAACTTACAAGCACACTTAAAGAAGGTTCTTATACCGTAAGTGCAACATTTAAAAAATATTTATTTAATAATGCTTCTTGGGTACTTGTTCCCGACGCTTCAGGCGTTGCGGAAACAAAGGTTGTTACAAAGAACTTTACCGTAAAAGTTCCTGCAACCCCCACGCCTGCACCTACACCCACACCTACTCCCGGTGCAACGGGCGGTACGTCATCAGGCGGTCAGGCAGACGATAAGCCTACCGGTGATGTTTCACAGATCGTAATGATCTCAATTCTTATACTTGCAGTTATTTTAGTTTCTTCAACACTTGTTATTCGCAAGAAGGAAAATTAACAATTAGTCCTCGGAAAATTCCGAG
>JAZULU010000240.1:0-18257 GCA_045603265.1 Clostridia bacterium | reverse complement strand
AAATGGCTTGAAGAACGAAAAATATATATAAAAATTTCTACATATACAAAGTACTATCATCTGATAAATATGCATATTTTGCCTGAATTGGGGCAGATGCCTATTAAAGACGTAAGTAAAAAAGTTATCAATGATTTTATTTTAAAGAAAGTATCAAGAGGGCGTCTTGATAATAAAGGCGGATTGTCTTCAGGGTATGTGGGAACTTTATGTTATATCTTAGGTGCAGTTCTTAATGATGTTAAAAAATTTGAAAATATAAAAAAACCTTCGGTAAGAAAGAAACAGGTTGAATATCTTACGCTTAAAGAACAGAAAAAACTGGAGGATCATATTCTCAAAAGCAATGATGAAAGGGGAATAGGCATACTGGTTTCACTTTATACCGGCATGCGTATCGGTGAAGTATGTGCATTAAAATGGCAGGACATTGATTTTGATGAAAAAACTCTGCACGTCAATAAAACACTGGTGCGAGCCGGAAATTATTCAGAAGGAAACGAAAAAACAAAACTTTATATTGAAAGTGTAAAAACAGAAAATTCCGATAGAATCATTCCCGTTCCCACAAAATTATTTAATCTTTTGAGTAAATATAAGCGTGATGACGGATTTTTAATTAAAGGCAAGAAATATCCTTACGTTGATACGCGGACATATCAGTACTATTTAAAAAAAACTCTGAATGAATGTGGATTACGCAACATAAATTATCATGCTTTGCGTCATACTTTTGCCACACGGTGCATTGAGGCAGGAATGGATATGAAAACTTTAAGCGAGATATTAGGACACTCAAAGGTACATATAACCATGAACACTTACGTTCATTCTTCAATAAACCATAAAAAAGTTCAAATGGAAAAGATGTTGCTCTTTTGTGAAAAAAATTCGTAGAATATACCATTCTACGAAAAAAACTCCCGTAATTGGGAGTTTTATATTTTTTTTCTGTATGCAGTGGGAGTGATCCCCTCACATTTTTTAAATAGTTTCGTAAAATAATTATAATCGGGGATGCCAACCAAATAGGAAATCTCATTGATGTTAAGCGTGGAGTTTTTCAAAAGACTTTTTGCTTTTTTGATTCTCATTTCGGTTATAAACTGATGTACCGTCTTATCTGTATGTGCTTTGATCGTTTTACATATGGAAGAAACCGAAACTTTAAGATCTTTTGCCATATCCTCAAGGGAAAACTGGGTCGTATAATTTCTTTCTATATAGTAATCGATCTGCGCCCAAAGTCCCGTCTTTGCCGCATCAAGCATTTTGTGAAGATGTATGTAACTTATGCAGGCGGTCATGATATTTTCAACCGAATCAAGATATTCCGACGAAAGTGTGCGCACAGAAGAAATTTTTTCATTAAACTCTTCAACATTAAAAAAATTTTCTGTAAGTTTTTTTGTTTCTTTATGCTGAAGTTCAACATCGGTATCGTAGAGAATCTGTCCGAACATAAGATAGCCGATTATACCCATATCATCAATTATGGGGGCACACACTTCAAGAAGTCCCGCGTGACATCTTAATCTTACCGTTTTTCCCGAAGATGCTTTTCTTAACATGTCATTATCTGAACAAGTGCACGCAATGTGCCCTTTTTGGGTAGAACGGATATGCTCACAAAAATCACAACGTTTATCCGGATATTTTGTTACAATATTAAAATTTTTATCAAAGAGGGCGATACGCTGTCCAGTGACCTCATAAAAGTCTTTAATTAACTTTTTTATCTCTTTGTTATCATAATTCATTGTAAAAATTCCAATTTTATACTATAATTTGCAATAATTATACTATAAAACTGTTTTTCTGTATAGTATAATTTTATTAGGGAGTGAAAGATTATGAAAGAATTTTTACTTAAATATTCAAACAGTGCAAAAAAATGGGAAGACGCACTGCCATTGGGCAATGGCAGAATCGGAGCAATGGTTTTTTCTCGTGGCAAAGAAGAGATTCTTCGCTTAAATGAAGAAACGCTGTGGGAAGGTTTTCCTTATGACTTTGATAATCCTGAAACACGCGAATATCTTCCTATAATTCGAAAGCTTATTTTTGAAAAAAAGTATTCACAGGCTCAGGAAATTGCATTAAAAAAACATATTTGTAAGGATGGCGGAAGTGCGAGGTGCAAACCCGGAGAACCTTTCGGCACATTCAGAGGTGCAGGAGATCTTCTTCTTGAAGATATGAACGAGGTCAACGTTTTAAAGCGCGAGCTTGATTTAAAACACGGTATTGTATATACTCAAACCGACAGATACGTTCGTACTCATTTTACTTCGCTTACCGAAAATGTTTTCGTCGTTAACGTAAAAAGCAAAAAGGACAAGTTGAATATTGCTTTCAGATTTGATCATAACGGCGGTGATTTTGTTGATGACAAAAATAACATCGCTTATAAAAATGAAGATAACAGAAAATTTTACGGTACCGAGATAATAAAGGATTTTTCTGAAAAGTTTGAAGGTGTTGAGGTTACTGATTCAATTAGTTATTTAGAACAGCTCTTGGGCGACGGTGCTATGAAGTGGGCATTTTTTTGTGATTTTGTTACTGATGGAAAAAGGGAAAAACTTTTTGACGGTATAAAAATTACTGATGCGACAGAAATAACGGCATTTGTTTCCATTGCAACGTCATACAACAATGAGGATCCCGTAAAAACAGTTTCTGATACTGTAAAAAAAGCAATACATACGGGATACGAAACTCTTATTTATGAGCATAAAAAGGCGTTCTCGGAATTGATGCTCAGATCTGAACTTCATCTTGAAGGCGATGAAAAACTTCAAGAATTAGATACTGATGTACGTCTTAATTTAATTAAAGAAGGCGGAACGGATAACGGATTTGCGGAACTGTATTTTAATTACGGTAAATACCTGCTGATATCATCTTCAAAAAAAGGATGTAAGCTTCCTGCAAATCTTCAGGGGTTATGGACAAAGGATAATCAACCTCCGTGGAGTTCGGATTATCATATAAATATAAATCTTCAAATGAATTATTGGCCCAGCGAGGTTACGGGACTTTCGGACTGTAATGATTCTTTCTTTGAATATATCAGATTTTTATCTGTTCACGGCAGAAAAACAGCCGAAATTATGTATGGATGTTCGGGATGGGTATCACATCATGCAACAACACCTCACGGATTCACGTCTGCAGGAAATAATCCCAAGTGGGGAAGTTTTGTGTGTGCGGGCGCTTGGTGCGTGACTCACATCTATAACCATTACAGATATACGCTTGATAAGGAGTTTTTAAAAAGATATTGGGATGTTATAACGGAGAGCGGAAGATTCTTTCTTGATTATCTTGTTGAAAGTCCTGAAGGATATCTGGTTACCTGCCCTTCAAATTCACCGGAAAATTCATTTATAGATCCCGAAACAGGTGAAAGGGTAGGATTATATCCCGGCCCCACAATGGATACGCAAATTATCAGGGATCTTTTTAACGGTTACGTTGAACTTTCGGAAATTGTGGAAGAATATGAACTTGTGGAAAAAGTAAAGGCGAGTCTTGAAAAACTTGTTCCGACTCGAATAGGAAAGCACGGTAATATTATGGAATGGCTTGAGGATTTTGACGAGGCTGAGCCCGGACACAGACATATTTCACATTTGTACGGACTGTATCCTTCGGAACAAATTAATAAAAACACTCCCGAACTGTTTGAAGGAGCAAGAAAAACTATTGAAAGAAGGCTTCAGTACGGAGGAGGTCACTCAGGATGGTCAAGGGCTTGGATCATAAACTTCTATACGAGGCTTTATGACGGTGAACAAGCGTATTTTCATTTATATGAACTGTTTAGAAAATGCACTCTTGATAATTTGTTTGACATTCATCCGCCATTCCAGATAGACGGAAATTTTGGCGGATGTGTGGGAATTGCAAATATGCTTTTAAGTGACGTCGGTGATGAAATAACCTTGCTTCCCGCATTACCCAAGGAGTGGAAAAACGGTTCATTTAAAGGTTTCCGCGCAAAAGGAAACAAGATTGTTTCATGTTCTTGGCGTGACGGAAAAATTATAGAAAGTAAAATTGAAAATATTTAATATAAAGGAGAATAAAATTATGGCAAACATGAAAATCGGTATTCGTCCCGTAATTGACGGCAGATGGGGCGGCGTAAGAGAAGGTCTTGAAGAGCAGACCATGAACATGGCAAAAAATGCCGCAAAACTCATTGAAGAAAATTTGAGATATGCTGACGGTACTCCCGTTCAATGTGTTATCGGTTGTACAACTATCGGCAGCGGTGCGGAAGCGGCAAAAGTTTTAGAGCAGTTTTCAAAGGAAAATGTTGTTGCAACACTTTCGGTTACACCTTGCTGGTGCTATGGCTCGGAAACAATGGATCTTGATCCCACAACAATAAAGGCTATTTGGGGCTTTAACGGAACTGAACGACCAGGCGCAGTGTATCTTGCGGCGGCTATGGCGGCACACGCACAGCGCGGACTTCCTGCTTTTGCAATTTACGGTCATGATGTTCAGGATAGATATGATACCACCATTCCCGATGACGTTAAGGAAAAAATTCTTTTGTTTGCAAAGGGTGCAGTTGCAGTAGGTCAGATGCGTGGTAAGGCTTACGTTAATATCGGCTCAATTTCAATGGGTATCGCAGGCTCTTTCTGTGATGCTGATTTCTTCCAAAAATATCTTGGCATCCGTGCTGAATGGCTTGATGAAACGGAACTTCTCCGCCGAATAACTCTTGGCATCTATGATGAAGAAGAATATACAAAGGCACTAAAATGGGTTAAGGCAAACTGTAAGGAAGGTTTTGATAAAAACGCGGGAAAAGATCTTCCTGAAATCATTAAGAGAAGTAAAGTTGTATCTCCTGATAAAGATTGGGAATTTGTTACCAAAATGGCAATCATCATAAAAGATATCATGCACGGTAACGAAAAACTTAAAGAAATCGGCTGGCATGAAGAAGCATTGGGCAGAAACGGTATTGCAGGCGGTTTCCAGGGGCAGCGTCAGTGGACAGACTGGCTTCCTAACGGTGACTTTGCCGAAAGTATCCTTAATTCAACCTTTGACTGGAACGGCAAGGGCGCACCTACGATTCTTGCAACCGAAAACGATAACTTAAACGGTGTAACAATGCTTTTACTTAATCTTTTAACGGGCAAAGCACCTTTGTTCTCCGATGTTAGAACGTATTGGTCGCCCGATGCAGTTAAGCGCGTAACGGGTACTACACTTTCAGGCTATGCCGAAAACGGAATTATTCACCTTATTAACTCAGGCGCAACGGCTCTTGATGCAACGGGCGCAGTTAAAGATGAAAATGGCAACGGCACCATGAAAGAATGGTGGAACATGACCGAAGAAGATATTAAAGCTTGCCTTGAAAATTCCGATTGGTGCAGGGCAGACTATGAATATTTCCGCGGCGGCGGTTTCTCAAGCCACTTTAAGACAAATGCAGAAATGCCCGTAACAATGGCACGTCTTTGTCTTGTTGATGGTGTTGGTCCCGTAATGCAGATAGCAGAAGGTTATACCTGCGTTGTTGATGAAAAAACACACGATATTTTAGATAAGCGTACCGATCCCACATGGCCTACCACATGGTTTGCGCCTATTCTTAACGGCAAGGGCGCATTTACTGATGTTTACTCGGTAATGGCAAACTGGGGCGCTAACCACGGCGCATGGGTACACGGTCACGTTGGTGCAGATCTGATCACACTTTGTTCCATGCTTCGAATTCCCGTTAGCATGCACAATGTTCCCGAAGAAAAGATATTCCGTCCGCAAGCCTGGGGACTTATGGGCACAGATAATAAAGAATCTGCTGACTTTAAGGCTTGTCAGACTTACGGTCCTTTGTATAAATAAAAAACGAAAAATGACTGCAATTTTGCAGTCATTTTTTTGCCTATAAAAAAATCCCATTGACTGAAAAATCAATGGGATAAATTTTATCTGACTGATGAAAACAGGAAAAATACCATAACGTAAAGGTAAGTTATAACAGTCATTTTGATTATAAAATAGTTTTTCGTTGCATTTTTATCTTTGTTCATAAGCGTCTGCACCAAGCATGCGGTAATTGGCAGGCACAGAATAAGGGCAAGTGCAAGATTTGAAATAAACAGCGTTTTTATTGCACCGCCAAAAAGGCACAAAAGATAAATTATAAATGCAATGGGAAATAATATCCATAAAATATTTCTTAAAATCTTCATTAGTTCTTAAGGCTCTGCAGGGGAGCGGGGATTCTGCCTGCACGGGAAATAAATTTTGAACAATCGGCTTTATTTACGGGCATGATAGGTGCTTCACCTAAAAGACCGCCAAAACTTACCATTTCGCCAACGCCTTTACCGATAACGGGAATAATTCTTACCGCGGTAGTTTTTGAGTTTACCATACCGATTGCCGCTTCGTCAGCAATAATACCTGAAATAGTTTGAGCACTTGTTGTACCGGGAACTGCGATCATATCAAGGCCAACAGAGCAAACGCAAGTCATAGCCTCAAGTTTCTCTAAAGTGAGGGTGCCTGCTTTTGCGGCATCTATCATACCGATATCTTCAGAAACGGGAATAAACGCACCTGAAAGGCCGCCAACATAACTTGATGCCATAACACCGCCTTTTTTAACGGCATCGTTAAGCATTGCAAGGGCTGCAGTAGTTCCGGGCCCGCCTGTTTGTGAAAGACCCATTTCCTCTAAAATATGTGCAACGGAGTCACCCATAGTAGGTGTAGGGGCAAGAGATAAGTCAACAATACCGAACTGTGCAGAAAGTGCATCTGCCGCACGGGAAGCAACAAGTTGACCCATTCTTGTAATTTTAAATGCGGTTTTCTTAATTTCTTCGGCTAATTCGCCTAAAGAAGCATCGGGCATTTTTTCCAATGCGCATTTAACAACGCCAGGACCTGAAACACCTACATTAATAACGCAATCACCTTCACCTGCGCCTAAGAAAGCACCTGCCATGAAGGGGTTATCTTCAACGGCATTGCAGAAAACAACTAACTTTGCGCAACCGATACTTCCGCGATCGGCAGTTTTTTGGGCAGATTCAACGATAATTTCGCCCATTTTTTTAACGGCATCCATGTTGATACCTGCGCGTGTTGAGCCGATGTTTACCGAAGAACAGATATGATCCGTTACCGCTAACGCTTCGGGAATGCTGTTTATAACCGCAAGATCGCCGGGAGTCATTCCCTTATGAACCAGGGCAGAGAAACCGCCTAAAAAGTTTACACCAACGTTATTTGCGGCTTTTTCCAATGTTTTTGCAAAACAAACTGCATCGGTTACTCTTGAAGCGGAGGCAATGTGCGAAATAGGCGTAACGGAAATACGCTTGTTTACAATTGGAATTCCCAAAGTTTTTTCGATTTTTTCTGCTTCTTTAACAAGATTTTCGGCACGCTTTGAGATTTTATCGTAAATGCGTGTGCAAGCCTTTGTTGCATCTGAATCGGCGCAATCGTAAAGGGAGATGCCCATTGTAACGGTACGCACGTCAAGGTGCTGGTTGTCCAGCATTTGTATAGTTTCGTTTACTTCATTAAAATTTATCATTTCACTTCTCCATTACAGACGGTGCATGCTGTTGAAAATTTCTTCCGATTGAATTCTTACTTCAAGATTTTGATCAAAATCCTTAAAAGAATCCTGAAGTCCCTGAATATCAAGATCGCTTTTTTCAAGGCTCAAAAACATAACCATTGTGAAATAGTCGTGCAAAATGGTTTGTGTGATGTCAAGAATGTTTACATTGTGATCACGCAATTTTGCACTAACGTCAGCAATAATGCCTACTCTGTCATGACCGATAACTGTTAAAAATGCTTTCATATTTTACTCCTTTTTATCTAAAAGTATTATTTCTATATTTTCATCAAGAGAATTTTCAAGGGACGAAATAAATCCGTTATCCTTATAAACGTTTTCGGGTTTTCCTAAAATAATCGTATTGATTTCATTATCTTTAACGAAATCAAGTACGGCTTTCAAGGCATTTTCGGAATATAAAACCGTCATATCCGCGCCTGCTGAGTGGGAAACGGAATATAAAAACTCCAAGATTGCGCCCTTGTCAACAGCCTCAATATTTTTTGCAACGTGCAAAACGAAAAGTTTATCATCACTTTCTTTAATACTTACTGCGTGATCAATAAGTTTTTGGCATGTATTTTGCAACGTAACGCATACCATGATATTTTTCAAAAAAATCAGTCCTCGATATTTATAATAATGTTCTGATGAGTTTTAACTTTGATCTGCTGACCTTCTTCTAAAGAAGGGTAGGGAAGGTCTGAAAGAAAGTAAAGGGTGCGTTCAAAAACTTCGTTTTCGTCATTAAATGTGCAGATGACCCTTATAAGGCGCACACCGTCATGCTCGGTTAAATCGTCAAATGATTTAAAAAGATATGTATCTTCCTGATAAATACCGCTGTTTATATTTTTATAAAGTTTAATAAGTTTGTTTTTATCAAAGATAAGTCCGTAATAAAAAAGCACTAAAAAAACGACGGCAACGATTCCGACTAAAATGGATACCCATAATATGTTTATGTAAAAACTTAAAACGTATGCTGCTAAAAGCACGAGAGTAAGAACACAAAATACTATAAGAAGTGTATTTCGTTTTTTTGTTAAATTTTCAAAAAAATCTTCTTTTAATAAGTTCATATAAAACACCCAAAGATTATTATACCAAATGTTTTGATAAAATGCTATTAAAATTTTTAAAAAAGAGCCGAATTTTTTTAAATTCGGCTCAAGTATATTAATTAGCCTCGGAAAGAGTTAATTTAATGTCAATAGGTTTTGAATCGTACTGTACCGACCAACCTGAAATGGTAGCACGGTATACAGTTAAAGTAACTGTGTCACCTGGCTTTTTTGTAAGCAGATAGGAAGAATATTCCGCCATGCTTTGAATGGGCATACCGTCGATGGCGTAAATAATATCGTACTGTTTAAGTCCGGCTTCCGACTCGTTTTCACCGGTTACTGCAGTAATGCAAAGACCGCGAGGTAATGTGTTCCAGCCTGACATTCTGAAAACTGATGATGGTAAAGCAAGTGTAAGATTTATAGTAGCACGATTTTTAACGTGACCGTAGTTAATAAGATCGTTTAATATAGGTGCTGCCTCGTCATAGGTAATGGCAAAGCCCATGTTTTCGTAACCTTCAGCAACGATTTTTGATGAGGTGATGCCGATAACATTGCCGTAAAGATCTATTAACGGACCGCCGCTATTACCTGGGTTTATGGCAGTATCCGTCTGGATACAGTGCATGATATATCCCGTTGAATCGTCCTGAATGGCGCGGTTTACTGCTGAAATGATACCGCTTGTAACGCTTGAAGAAAAGTCAAGACCGCCGGGGTTTCCTATAGCAAGTACGGTATCTGCAACATTTACGTTTTCTACTGACGTAAAGTTAGCAACGGTAAGTTTTGTTTTACCAGGATCGATCTTTAAAAGTGCAAGGTCGGTAACTGTATCTGAGCCAATAATTTCAGCATCAAATATCGTTCCATCATAAAGTACTGCTTGAACGCTTGATGCACCTTGGATAACGTGAGCATTGGTGATAATATAACCGTCCTCACGGCTGATTATACCGCTGCCTTCGGAATAAAGGCTTGATGTATCTGATGAGCCGAAATAATTATTTGTAGTATAGCATTGGATGCAAACGACACTGGGAATAACTTTCTGTGCTGCTTGTTGGGGGGAAAGGATCTGCCCATGAATGATTTGGGGTGTAGGTGTTGGCGAAACAACAACAACCGAATCAAAAGCATTGTCAATATTTGGCTGATCTTTATCAGGAGATTTTGTTGATATTACGGGCGAAGAAGAGCCTTTGGGCGTAGAAGAACTTATTTGCGGATCGAATAACCCGTTAGAGCCTATAAGCGAAACAACGCATATGGAAAGGGAAATAACGGTAATAAGTAAAAGCACTGCAATAAGTGAAACAAAACAGCCGTTACCGCGAAAAATGTTTTTCTTTTCATTTTTTGTGCCCACATTGGTATTATATCCGTTGCTTTGTGAATAATTGTTGGGGTTGTAGGTATAGCGGATCTGGGAACTGTTTTGTGCCTGATCAAAATTATTTTCCTGATTAAAATTATTATTATTTTGATTGAAATAATTATTTTCGCTCATTAAATAAAACCTCGCGTTTTAGTTTACGGTTATATTATAATTCCACAATATGATAAAAATATGATAAACCATTGAGAATAAAATAAAAAAAGGATAGAAAATCTATCCTTAATATGATTTAGTCTACACTGTAGGGAAGAAGAGCAACTGTGCGTGCACGCTTGATAGCTGTTGCAAGCTCTCTCTGATGCTTAGCACAAGTGCCGGTCATTCTGCGGGGCTGAATCTTACCACGCTCAGAAATGAATTTACGAAGCTTTGCTACGTCCTTGTAATCAATAGCTTCAACTTTATCGGCGCAGAACTGGCAAACCTTTCTTCTGGGTCTGCGGTTATTGCGAACCTTTTTAAAATCCTTTTCGGACATCTTCGTTTCCTCCTAATAAATTTTAGAATGGAATCTCCTCATCTTCAACGGTTTCAATATTATCGCCGAAGGGGGGATTGCCTAAACTTGCAGCACGGGCTGCATCGTCACCGTTATCGCTGCCGTTGGGGCGTGAAAGGAACTGAACCTCATCAGCCACAACTTCGGTAATATAACGCTTTGAACCATCGGGAGCGTCATAAGATCTTGTCTGTATTGAACCTGAAATTGCAGCCTGACTGCCCTTATGCAGATATTTAGCGCAGTTTTCGGCCTGGGCTCTCCAAACAACAACAGGAATAAAATCGGCTTCTCTTGTCTGAGAATCGCGGTTAGCAAAGCGACGGTCAACGGCAATAGTAAAAGTACATACTGCAATTCCGCTGGCGGTTGCTCTCAATTCAGGATCTCTTGTAAGTCTGCCTATAAGCATTGCTCTGTTCATAAATCAAAACTCCCTTAAAAATTAAAATTATGCTTCTTTCTTAATTACAATGAAGCGCATGATGTCCTCGCTGATTTTGAAGTTTCTTTCAAGCTCTGCGGGGAAAACAGGGTTAGCTGTAAAGTTCATCAATACATAGAAACCTTCGCTAATGTAATTGATTTCGTATGCAAGCTTCTTAACGCCCTGCTCTTCGATACCATCAACAGTACCGCCGTTCTCAGTTACGAGATTTGCGAACTTTTCGATTACAGCCTTTGTAGCCTCACCGTCAAGTTTGGGATTGATGATGTAGAGTGTTTCGTACTTATTCATACTTCAATTCACCTCCTTATGGTCATTTGGTCCCTCTATTCATAGAGAAACAAGGAAATTTATCTGCCGAACTATAATACCAAAAATAAGAGAATTTGGCAAGCGTTTTTTGATAAATTCATAAAAAAATTGTAAAAAAAGCAACTTTGAGTGAAAATATTAGTTTTTTATCTATAATTGACTGATTTTTCTATTGAAATTGATTAAAAATAGTGCTAAAATTCTTCGTGTAATGAGTTTTTACGATATTTTAACGGCGAAACCCCCACTTGCTTTTTGAAAAAAGAATAAAAATAGACTTCATTTAAAAATCCGCATTTTTGCGCCACTTCCGAAACGCTTATATCTGAATATTTTAAAAGCGAGATTGCTTCGCTTAACCGAAGATCGGTTACGGTCTTATGCAGTGATTGACCTACATATTTATCAAAAATTCTGTCAAGTGTTGCACGGCTTAAATGAAAAGCCTTTGCAATCTTCTCGCCTGAAAGATCTTCCTTTAAATTTGAGTGTATATATCTTAAAATTGGTGAGATCACGTTTTGTGAATCGTCGGAATATACGGGCTTAAAATTATTAAGGTGGCAAAATATCTCAATAAGGCAGGCACAGCGCACGTTTTCGGAAAAATTTTCATTAAAAACATCGCCTATCGCTCTTGATATAACGGGAAGTTCTTCGTCCTCAAAAATCAGCGTTCCCGAAAATATTTTTTCGTCAAAGAGGTTTTGCGAAAAGGAAAAGGTGCTTTTTGAAAAATATATTACATGCCGCGAAAATTCCTTTAGTTCATTTTCCGATTGCATCAGATGAACGGTGTAGGGCGGTGTAATTATGACGCAAGGCTTTGTGATCTTAAAAACTTTGCCGTTTAAAGTAACGTTCTGGTTTATTGCCTTTTCACAATAGTAAAGTTCAAAATGGGGATGAAAGTCAAGATGATCGTACTCCCTTGTGTAGTTAGTTTTATATATGGTGTTTATTCGTGAGGAAAAAAGAATGTTTTTAAATAAGTAATTCATTCAATCAGTCCTTTTATGAGTGGATTTCTTAGTTATTTTAAAATACAAAATCATTTCTGTCAACAGAAAGGGGAAAATATTATGGCAACAAAAACAAGAGTAGTAGAACCATCTTTTAGGATCCGTGCAGGCAGATATCTGCAAGATAATGGCATTCTAAATAATATTGCCGACGAAGTAAAACTTTTAAAGGGCACAAAAGCCTTCGTAATGGGTGGCACAACGGCGCTTTCTATTGCAAAGAAAACGGTTGTAAACAGCCTTGAAAAGGGAAATATTGACTACGTTATTTATGAATATAAAGGATTCTGTGTTCCCGAACATTGTCAAAAAATAGTTGATAGCGAAGAGTTTAAAAATTGTGATATCGTCATCGGCATCGGCGGTGGTGTTTTAATGGATGCTTCTAAACTTTGTGCGGTCTGGGGCGATAAACCGGTAATCTGCGTGCCTACCTCAAGTGCAACGTGTGCAGCCTACGCACCTTTAAGTGTTACATATTCCGAGATTGGCGAAACCTTAGGCACAAAGCACCATAACCGCGAGGTAAACTGTGTTATTGTGGATATGGATATTTTATCAAAACAACCTGTAAAACTCTTTATTTCAGGTGTTTATGATTCCCTTGCAAAACTTATGGAATTAAATCAGCGCCTTATTGGTAAAGATGAAAATGACATTGAGATCGGTCTTCGCGCATCATATGAGTTAAGCAAGTTTTTGTACGCTCGTCTTAATGATAATTTTGACATCGCTTTAGAGGCAATTAGAGAGGGCAAAGACTGCAAAGAAGTTTATGACTGTGTCTATCTTGCTATTGGACTTACAGGAGTCGTATCGGGGCTGGCAAGGGGCTCAAATCAAACGGCAGTTGCCCATAAGATATATGAGTCTGCAAGAAAACTTTTTCCCAAGATTATTAGTAAGCATCTTCATGGTGAAGTTGTTGCGGTAGGTCTTATTGCTCAACTTGCCTATAACGGCTCATTTGACGAAGCAAAAGCGTTTGCCCAAAAAATGCAGGAGAGAGGTATGCTTATTTCCCTTAACGCAATGGGCGTTGAGAAAACGGAAGAAAACTTTAACCTTCTTTATGAAAAGATGCTTTCATCAACTGCGATGGCAGGAACAAGCGAAAGCGAACATCAAGAATTAAAAGAAGCATTAAAACTTATCATTTAAAATATTCGATTTTTAAAAAAGCGAAATTTATTTCGCTAATAGTATAATAGTCATTCTAATTCTATATAATAATAAATATTACATATTTATATAATAATAAAGTGTAGTTACAAAGTTCTACAGAAAAATTACAAAAAGTTACGAAAAAAGAGATGAAAATTCGGGCGAAATTTTGCCTTCGGGAAGGTCTTTAAAGGGAAAATCGATGCCCAAATTATCGTATTTTGATTGGCAGATCTTCTTAAAAGGCAGAAGTTCAACCTTATCAACGCAGGAATATTTTTGGGAAATTTCTTTCAATTTTACAAAATTTTCCTTAAAATCATTTTTTGTGGGAATGACTACCTGCCTTAAAGTTGTGGGAATTTTCTTTTCATTTAAAATTTCCAAAAAATCTAAAACAGAATCCAGCGTACACCCGGCATATTTTAAATAGTCCTCGTTATTTGTATACTTAATATCAAGAAGCACCCTATCGGTAACATCAAGAAGTTCAAGCACCCTATCATTGATAACACTGCCCGAAGTATCCAAGCAAGTATGGATATTATTCTCATGTGCGCATGTGAACACATCTTTTGAAAACTCAGGTTGTAACAGAGGCTCGCCCCCGGAAACAGTTATTCCGCCATTTTCGCCGAAATACTCTTTAAATCTTACCGCCCTTGAAATTATATCTTGGGCGGTAAATTCTTTTGAGTCATCAAAAAACCATGTATCGGGGTTGTGACAGCACGCACAGCGCAGATTGCACCCCTTCAAAAACACCACAAATCTAACACCGGGCCCGTCAACAGTGCCCAGACTTTGTATGGAATGAACTTTGCCTATCATAAAGCCTCATGGAAAGTACGGGAAATAACTTCGCGCTGTTGCTCCCGTGAAAGTTTGTTAAAGTTTACCGCATATCCTGAAACGCGGATAGTAAGGTTAGGATATTTTTCGGGATTTTCGTAAGCATCCATCAGCGTTTCGCGGTTCAAAACGTTTACGTTGATGTGGTGCGCCTTTTTCATAAAATATCCGTCAAGAATATTTACAAGGTTGGAAACTTGCTCAACATCGGTCTTGCCCAAAGCCTCGGGAGTAATTGAGAAAGTGTTGGAAACACCGTCACGGCAATCGTCATAACTGATCTTAGCCACCGAGTTAAGTGAAGCCAGCGCGCCGTTTTCCTCGCGGTTGTGCATGGGGTTAGCGCCGGGCGCAAAGGGCTCGGAGGCTTTTCTGCCATCGGGAGTTGCGGCGGTATTTTTGCCGTACATAACGTTTGAAGTAATAGTCAAAACTGACAAAGTATGAATTGCATCGCGGTAGGTAGGCGTTTTTCTGAGTTCGGTGATGAATTTGTGCGTCATATCCTTTGCGATCATGTCAACGCGGTCATCATCGTTGCCGAATTTGGGGAAATCGCCAACGGTATTATACTCAATAATATAGCCTTTTGCATCGCGAACAGGGGCAACAGACGCATATTTGATTGCGCTTAAAGAGTCGGTAACAACTGAAAGCCCTGCAATGCCGAAAGCCATAAGACGTTCAACGTCAGTATCGTGAAGTGCCATCTGCAACTTTTCGTAGCAGTACTTATCGTGCATATAATGGATGACGTTCATGGTGTTTACATAAAGTTTTGAAAGCCAAGCAATATAGATATCGTAACGCTCCGAAACTTCGTTAAAATCAAGTTTATCGCCCTTTAAAGGCTCCATCTGAGGGCCGATGTGCATACCGCTTGAAACGTCATAACCGCCGTTAATGGCAATTAAAAGAAGTTTTGCCAGGTTGCATCTTGCGCCGAAGAACTGCATTTGTTTAGCGATCTTCATAGCGGAAACGCAGCAAGCAATGGCGTAATCGTCGCCATATTCAGGACGCATAATATCGTCGTTTTCGTACTGAATGGAGTCCGTATCCTTTGAAACTTTAGCGCAGAATTTCTTGAAATTTTCGGGCAAAGAATTGGACCACAAAACGGTGAGGTTAGGCTCAGGCGACGAGCCCAGAGTATATAAAGTATTTAAAATTCTGAAACTTGACTTTGTAACAAGAGTTCTGTTATCCTCGCCCATACCGCCGACAGCCTCAGTTATCCACATGGGATCGCCGCCGAAAAGTTCGTTATATTCGGGGGTGCGAAGATGACGTGCAATGCGCAGTTTAATAACGAAATCGTCAAAGATCTCCTGAACATCCGATTCAGTAATAATGCCTGCTTTAAGATCGCGCTCAACATAAATATCAAAGAACGTGGCAACTCTTCCCAAACTCATGGCGGCGCCGTTTTGCTCCTTGATTGCGCCAAGGTAAGCAAAATACGTCCACTGAACGGCTTCGCGGGTGTCCTTTGCAGGCTGTGAAATATCAAAGCCGTACATTTCAGCCATTTCCTTTAACTTGTTCAAAAAAGAGATCTGCTTGTAAAGTTCCTCGTCAAGACGAATGGTTTTAGTATCAAAAGCACGCTCAGAAAGAGCGTTTTTATCCTTTTTCTTTTCTTCGATAAGGCGGTCAACACCGTAAAGAGCAACTCTGCGGTAGTCGCCGATAATTCTGCCTCTGCCGTAAGCATCGGGAAGACCTGTTATAACGTGGCACTTTCTTGCGGCGCGCATCTCGTCGGTATAGGCGCGGAAAACACCGTCATTATGGGTAGTTTTGTAGCGGAATTCCTCCTCAACTTTTTCAGAAAGTTTATAGCCGTAAGCCTCACAAGCCTGACGTGCCATACGGATTCCGCCGAAAGGATTCACCGCACGCTTTAAAGGACGGTTAGTTTGCATACCAACGATAATTTCATTTGATTTATCAATGTATCCGGGCGAAAAACTTGTTAATGAAGAAACGGTTGAAGTATCAATATCAAGAACTCCCCCATACTGCCTTTCAAGTTTAAAAAGATCCTGAACTTTTTTCATTAAATTGTTTGTGCGTTCAGTTGCCTTTTCCAAGAACTTGTCGTCACCCTCATAAGGCGTATAGTTTTTCTGTATAAAATCGCGGACATCAATAGTATCCTGCCAAGTGCCTAAATTAAATCCGTTCCAATTTTCGTGTTTCATTAAAATCTCTCCTTAAAATAAAAAATGGACAAAACACAGCTTTTACTGCGTTTTGCCCAGACGGTCGGCTAATAAATACCAAAAGGATCAGTTTTTACATTCCACTTGCGTCAATTCGCAAAACTCCGTCAGTCATGTAAAAGCTTTATTATATTATACATACAACATATCAATCTGTCAACAGTAATTAACTACAAAATATGGTATATTTTGTGAATATTTTTAATGGTTGTTGAAATTATAACAGGGGAGCAAGTTCTATCCAGGTGATTTCCGAATATTCGTTGGGAGTATTGATTATTGCAATAGTTTTGTTTTTATCAGCAATAAAGGCTTTAAGAGAATTGCCTGTGCTTCCAAAAGCAAAATAGTCTTTATAGATAGGATCGTTTTGAATCTTCTGCCAAGCGGAATCTTTTGTTAAGCCTAAAGCGGAAACGTACTCATCAAAGGTAAGTATCTTGTTGTTTACAGAATCATAGAAGAAAGTTTCATAAGTTCCGTACCACTCTGAAAACATAACGCCCACGTTGCAGTTTATGTTGATGCCAATAATGCCGTTATGTTCGGTGTAATGATATAAATAGTTTACAAGCATATCGTCTTCGGTGTTATTTTGAAGCATGGTAAGCATTTCCGTACAAAGAGCGTACATCTTATCGTTTAAAACCTTTGCTTCCGTTCCGTCATCAACGATCTCGGGAATAACTATTGAGTGTGGATTATATGTAACGTAATCCATATCCTTATATCTTTCGGGAATAATAACGTCTTTTTTATAAGTGAATCCGTCTTTAACAAAAGCAAGGGTAGGTGTTGTTTCCTCCGCCTTTTCTCCTAAAAAACTTTCATGCTTACCAAACACATACCCATCCAAAGATAAGGGCATATCTATAAGTGTATATGTAGCGTTTTCATCGGCAATAAACCATCTCAGTGAATCATTTGTTTCATATTGCGGAGCAAGATTCTGCCACAAAGTTTCCTTTGACAAACCTAAAATGGAGGTATACTCCCCAAAGGAAAGTTCTTTTTTGTTTATTGAATCGTAATAGAAAGAATGATAATTAAAACCGCCGCTACCTGCCTGACCGCTAACCAACGTTTCAATGGCGATGCCAAAAATACCGTTATACTCAGTAAAAACGTACTTACAATGGTAGATATAATAATACTTCGGTCCGTTAAGAAGATCATTGTAGTGGGCAGAAAAAACGTCATACATTTTCTGATTAAGAGTTTTAACTGCTTCCCCCGTATCGACGATTTTGGGAATATAAACCTTGTGATTGCCAAGATCAACATCACTGTTTTCGCCATAAACCTGAGGATCAGGAATTATCTTCGTTTCAAAGGCAACAGCATCTTCAACAGTAACGGGTTTAGTTTCAGGCTCGGGCTTAGTTTCTGTTTCAGGCTGACCCTGATCGTCCGGCACAAGAATCTCCGTATTATTTTCATTATTTTCTTCTTTTTCTTTCCCAAAGATTGCGCCGGTCTTATCATTTTTGTCGCTTTTCTCTTCATCGCAACCGATAAAAGAAAACGCCATAACAACGATAAGTAATAATGCAATTTTTTTCATAACTTTCACCTCAAAATATTTTTTATATTTATCGCACCGCGAGCAACTACAACTACTTTTCCACTTTATCGAACT
>JAZULU010000239.1:0-4954 GCA_045603265.1 Clostridia bacterium | reverse complement strand
TGTGTATTGTAATTTTTTTGAAAGGAAAGTAGCCGAAGACAAAACTAATAGCGTTTCTTGGGGAGGATATCAGGAAATACAATATGTTCAAGAATTCAATACTGATTTTCGTAAAGATGTATGTGAAATAGTTAATAAAATTGAGATATTAGCAAATGAAATAGATTGAAAATTCACTAAATAACAACTTGTTTTTATCGTGAAAAGAATAGAAAAAAGCATTAAAGATATTACTTTAAATTATAAAAAAGCCTTTGAGAATGCAATGGGTGGTATGAATAGAACGATAGAACTATCCTTAAATCTATCTCCTGATAATATAATTTCGGAAGTGAATGCTCGTTTTTCTATTTATCAGTTTAAGAGAAAATTTAAAAAAGACACAGCATTATTTTGGTCGATTATCACAAACTTGATTGCAACAATTTCTATTTTAGTAACAGTGGTTTTGGATTTTGTATGATATTTAAATGTCAAAAAAATTTGTATAAAAGACCAAAAACTAAAGAAAATCACTAGAACTAAAAAGCCCAATCCCCTTGCTATCACTGTGATTTAAGCCATTTGTTTAATCTGATAAACAAGGTGAAGCCTTAATGAGCCTTCAGACCGACTGTATGAAAAATTACGCCAGAGGGTAGAATAAAAGCAGACGAAAAATCGTCTGCTTTTTTATATATTGTTTTGATTTTTGCGGTAGCTATTGGGTGTTTCGCCGCAGGTTTTTTTGAAAAGTCGGTGGAAATATTCAATACTTTCAAAGCCTAATTTATAAGAAATATCAGCTATTGACATATTGGTATCAATGAGCATCTTTTTAGCGTGAAGTATTTTTATTTCGTTAAGCTTTGCAGAAAAGGTGCTGTTATAGTGTTTTTTGAAAAGTACGCAGATATAAGTTTTTGAATAGCCGAAATCCTTTGCAATGGTATCAAGAGAAACGGTTTGATATTCTGATTCCATTTTGGTAAAAATGTTTTTTAATACGTCCTTACCTTCGATTGTCGCTTCAGATAAAAATGTGTTGTCTGTATTTTTTGCGCACGTTAAAAGAAGTTGACTCAATAAGCACTCAAGATATAACGCTTTATTCAACTGCTTTTTAACGTTTATCATACTCGTTGCAATTTTTTTTGTTTCGTCGCTGCCTTTTATTAGTAAATAGGCAGGGGCGTGTTCTTTTTTTATTCTTTTGATAAATTCGAGAAAACTTGCGTTTTCACAATCTTTGATTCTTGAGAAGAAATCAAAGACAAAAGTTTTAGAAACAAGAAAGTTATAAACCTTTGACGTGTTATTAACAAACAAGGAGTGCATCGAATCAGGGTGAATCAGAATAAAATCACCCTCCTGCATATCAACCGAACCGCTTTCAAAAAGGTTTGAGCATTGTCCGCTTGATATATAGTTTATTTCAAAAAAATCGTGGGAGTGAAAGTTCATATAGACGTTTGAATGTGCGTTTATAACTACGTTTGCGCCCTCACCGGTATATTGTGACAAAATTTCAGTATAACCGTGAAAACCTTTTCTTTGTACAAAAACGGATGTTTTTTCTGCTTTTTCCATACAAATCACCATAAAAATAATAGCATATCGTTAAATATAAGTCAATAGTAAACTTTTTGAAGTTTGGAATTATGACGGAATATTAATTTCTTCGTTAGAATTTAGCGGGAAAATATTAAAAGCAGTTAAATATAAGTCAATAAAACTCAAAAAGAGAGGTCATTGTCGCAGATAATCTATATAATGTATAATTTAGGCAGAATGTATTATGGAGGATTGTATGAAAAAAATCGTATCACTAATTTTAATTCTATTCATGCTGTTTTCGGTGTCAACCTTTACCATAGCAGCACAAACAGATGAACTTTTAATAAATGCTGATTTTGAAACCGGTGATTATTCCGGCTGGACAATGAGCGGTCCTAACAGTGATTTAGAAGTTTCACAAGATGCTGCACACAGGGGTACTTACGGTATGTCAGTTTCAAATCGTACTGGCAGATATTCAACCGTTGCGCAGAATCTTGCTGATATTTATTATAATAACGGTCCCGGAACTTACAAAGCAAGTATGTGGATAAAATTGGCTGAACCGGTTGAGGACAGAGTAAAATGTCAGCTTGTTATTTCTTATGCTGCAGGCGGTACGGGTACAAAATGGATTACAAGCAGAATTTTAACCCTTACTGAAGAATGGCAGGAGTTCACCATTGAGCAGAATTTCAGTATGGATATTTATTCCATTGAATCTATGCTTATATATCCTCAGGTTGAAAGCAGTTCAGGTGAAATGAACGTTGATTTTTATTTTGACGATGCCTCATTTGTAAAAACAACACCTGTTATCGCGCCCGATCCTAATTACGTTGATATTGACGTTGTTCCTGATGCAAAAACAGAGAATCTTATTCCCAACGGTAATTTTGAAACTGCCGACCAAGAGGAAGCCGTTGCGGAAGGAAGAATTGATTTCGAGTTTGAAAAAGAATATGCCCACACCGGGGAATATGGATTACTTGTATCAAACAGAGGACATAAATATTCAACGGTAAGATGGAATTTAGAAGACATTTTTTGGGAAAACGGCCCCGGAAAATACAGAGGTTGTATATATATTCGCCTTGCAGAAGAACCTGATGAAGATGAAGAAATTTTCTGTGAATTTGTTGCAAGATATTCTCTTAAAGGAAAAGGTCAGCAATATATTGTAGGCGGTAGAAAGAAACTTACTACAAAGTGGCAAAAAATTATATTTGATAAAGAACTGAATTTTGATCCTAACGAAGTAAGAGAGTTGTGTATATATCCTCAGGTGGTATCTTCTGATGCAAACTCCTTTGCCGAGTTTTATATTGATGACGTAACCTTATATAAAACTACAGATGTTGTTGCTTCCACAGGTGAAAGGGAAGAAATAAAGGACATAGAAGTTAATTTAAAGGAAATAACGGCTATTGACGTTTCAAAGGTTGAGAGAGACCCTGAACCCACTACCGTAGGTGCAATTCGTTGGGATGCGTGGTACGGACATGATGGCGTTGAAAGAAGCGTTATCTCTGAGGTTGAAAAAACGTTATCTCCTAAAGAATTCCATTTCCGCGCGCCTTTCTTTGCAGAGGTAACTGAAGAGGGTGGAATTATAATTCCTGAATATACACAGGAAATATTTGATGAAGAGATGGAATATGCAATAGAGGCAGGCATTGATTATTTTGCTTTTTATTGGTATGAGGATGCAATGCAGACCGCAAGAAAACTCTATCAGACCAGCAAATATAATGACAAAGTAAAAATGTGCATTATGTTTGGCGGCGGTAACGGCAGTATTGAACAACATCAGGAAATGGCAAAACTTCTTAAAGAAGACTATTATATGACTGTTCTTAACGGCAGACCTTTAATGTACTACGATTGCACTTACGAAAGTGCCAAAAATCAGATTGCTTATTATCGCGGATTATGTGAAAAATTAGGTATTCCCGAACCCTACGTTGTGTGCCTGAAAGCTAATCCCGGTGAAGAAACGCTTCCCGGTGTTGATGCTATAGGTGATTATGCGATAAGTAATCAGAGTCTCAATATGTCATTTAGTGAACTTGCGTCCAATGCAAAAAAGAAATGGATGAGTTATCAGAGAGGAACTGCCCAATATGTGCCTCTTGTAACAACGGGATACAATCTTCTTCCAAGATATAAAAATCAGGTTTATTGGATGACAGTTGAAACTGATAAGGTTGCAGATTGCGCAACTGCAGAAGAAATCGGTGCCCACTTAACGAGCGCGCTTGAATATATGCAGGATGTTGACGTTAAGGAAAAAACAAAAATCAACACCGTTCTTATGTACGCTTGGAACGAACACGATGAGGGCGGATGGATCTGTCCTACTTTGAAGGTCGATGAAAACGGCAATCAACTTTATGGCGAAAATGGCGAAAAACTTATTGATACAAGCAGAATTGAAGCCGTAAAGAAAGCAATTTCTGATTTTAAAAACGGTGGTAACGACGAGCAAATCGTTCCCAACGACAAAAATGTAAACTCAAATAATTGGATATATTATGTAATCGGTGGCGCAGTAGTTGTTATCGGCATTATTGCAACGGTTGTAATTGTAAAGAATAAGAAAAAGACAGAGGGAAAAGACTAATGGCTAACAAAGAATGTATTAAAGAAGGTAAAAAAACGCTGGGCGTTATCAGATGGGATGCTTGGTATGGGCATGATGGTGATCCCAAAAGCGTAATAAGTGCGGTGGAAAGAACCTTATCTCCTCCAGAATTTCACTTCCGCGCGCCTTTCTTTGCAAAGGTTACCGAGGATAACAAAATAATTATTCCCGAATATACTCAGGAAATCTTCGATAAGGAAATGGAATATGCAATAGAAGCGGGCATCGATTATTTCGTTTATATGTTTTATGCAGACGATATGAAAAAAGCCCGTGAAATGCACCTTAAAAGCAAGTATAAAAATGACGTTAAGTTTGCATTCTTTACACACGGCTTTACTGAAGAAAGAGTTCCTGAATATATAAAGTATTTTAAAGAAGATTTTTATATGACCGTTCAGGGCGGCAGACCTATAATCTATTATTTTACAGGCTTTGAACTTACAAAAAAATGTATTGAAATGTTAAAAGACGCTTGTGAAAAGGAAGGCTTGCCTACACCTTTTTTCGTTGTATGCAACATCGGTACTGAAGACACCATAAATTCAGGCGCAGATGCAAAGAGTCAGTACGCTGTGCCCGGAAGTAAAGGAATGAGTTTCAGTTCAGTGCGTAAGGAGGCTCAAAAATTATGGCAAAGTTTTAAGGAAACGGGAATGCAGTATGTTCCTACCGTTTCATCGGGCTATCATACTTTGCCAAGAGTAAAAAATCCTGTTTTCTGGATGGCTTGCGGTCAGGACGGTTGGGCAGAATATGCAACTGCTAAAGATA
>JAZULU010000238.1:0-3492 GCA_045603265.1 Clostridia bacterium | reverse complement strand
AACTCTATTCTACCAGAGATCTGTATGAACTTCTATTTTATTTTGCTAAAGTGTTGCACTTGATAGTATACCTCACCATCAAACAAAAAAGAACAAAGAAAAATCTTCGTTCTTTTCATCAATCATAATTTTTAATAAATATTACAAATTTATCAAACTATTTTTGAAAATCAGGCCATATTCTGATAAACTGTGCAATCGCCTTTCTATATTCTTCTGTTGAGCCAAACGTTTGTTTTAAATTTTGCATAACCTCTTGGGCTTTGCATTTGGTTTCAGCATCAACCCTATGACTATACAAATTATTGACAATATATAATTGAAACAAAAAGCGAAAGCCTAAAGGATCACTACAGCCAAATCCAAAGTTGCAACATCCGCGCTCCCAATATGTTATGGAATAGCCTTTTGTGGTATTGTAAGTAAATATCATATCATCTCCACCGGAGTTTTTTGGATACTGACATAATTCATTTAACAGAAATCTTTTTATGCGGTAATCTAGGACAGAATAACTTTTACAATCTGCCACAATCAAATCTGTCATTTGATTTAATAATTTTTCGTTTTCTCCGGTATTAATATACATAATCAAACCTCCGCAAGAATCAATTATCAACGATACTAAAATAATCTTTAAAGTCATGATATTCTTGAAAAATCGGGCCTTGACCGTTCCACACTGAAATTAGACTGTCATCTCTTTTCCATACCATTTCTTCAAGAATCAATCTATAAAAAATGCCTTGTTCTTTTTTGAAAACGCAACCATCAGCAACAATGCAGTAATACTCAGCGGTATTTTTATAACGTAAAGTATTATCTTTAATTAAACTGAGCGTAATCCATTTTTGAACTTCAAGTCTGCTTTTAGTTTCTTCGTGCGTACTGCTATGGTCTTTGCCTACCCGTGTTTTGGGATAGATTTTGAAGCCTGAACAATCTGTCATGCGGTTATAAGAAGACATTCTTGCATTAGCCTTTTGCCCAAAAAGAACAATCATATCAATAAACTCCCGAGGCAAAAATCCATTTGCCTTTGAAATTATTTCATCATGTGCGTCATCGTACATATCAAGATAAAATGCCCATGCAATAGATCCGGTTATTGCAGCAACAGTATCGGTATCACCACCGATGGAAACGGCATTTCTGATAGCATCTTCAAAGGAGGTAGATTCAAGAAATGCAATAATGGATTGTGGCACCGTACCTTGACAAGTTTCATCAAAGGTGTAGTGCTTTCGAATGTCGTCAAGTGTTTCATTCAACATATAGAAGTTTTTTTCAATATACTCTTTAATTTCCGCCTTGGATTTTTTTTGTTTAGCCAAAAAGATGGCAGCAGCGACGGCTTTTGCACCTTTAATCCCCTCTGGATGATTGTGGGTTACACCGGCAGAAAACTTTGCTAATTCCAATGCTTCCTCTAATTCCACTGCATAAATTGCACACGCAGATACACGCATAGCAGACCCGTTGCCGAAACTGTTGTAAGGTTGAGGATTTTCGCTTTTTAGCCAACATGCGAAACGCCCGCCGTAGCCACCTTGCGGATTGGGGTATTTTCTGCCAAGTCGTTGCATCTCGTTGATTAAAGAAGGCACAAAATCATCCTTTTTATTCCAGGAATCATTTAATGCATTTGCGACGGCAATCGTCATAATACTGTCGTCTGTATAACTACAACCTTCCGAAAAGAAAGGAAACTCTTTGCTTTTTATGTTGTTAAATTCATACTTTGATCCCACAATGTCACCAATTATAGCACCATACAACAATGAGCGTTGCGTAATGTCATTGCGCAGACAATCCGAATTTGGGCTCATTTTGGGACATACGTCTACATCGTGAAATTCCGCATAGGATTTCTGTTTTTCATCTGTATTATTTTTTCTTTTTTTTAAAGAATCAAAAAAGCTCATATAATAACCTCTAAATTTTTTTATATTTTATCATAATTCACAAACAAATACAATAAAAAAAGCACGATGTTTTTAATTCAAACCCATCGTGCTTATGTGGTGCGGATAACAGGAGTTGAACCTGCACATCAAAGATACCAGATCCTAAGTCTGGCGCGTCTGCCAATTCCGCCATATCCGCATTATTCTTCTTTTTTGCCGCCGTAAATGGCGATACGCTTCATAAAATAGTTCCATACCATAACGATAAGAGTAACTATTACTTTTGCAATAAGTTCGTGCATAAAAAGAACATTAAGGGCAAAGAGCATTAAAATTTCGGTTAAGCCTAAACCGATAACGCTTGAGCCGATAAATATTATCTGTGATTTTAAGGTTTGCTTTGTTGCGCCTTTAAATACCCATACAAGACAAAGAATATAGTTCAAAATTACAGAAACAGTAAAACCTAAACCGATACTTAACCAATCAGGCCAACTAAGAATATTCATGCACACCCACATAACGGCAGCATCAACAACAAAGCACACTCCGCCATTTACACCGAAACGGAATATTTCCCAGAATTTAGGACTTTTTATAAACTGTTTTATCTTTTCAAACATAACTTTCCCCATGGATTTTTTTATATTATAACACAATCCCATGATTTTTACAAGTTTTATTGACTAAAAGGAAAAAATATTTTAGAATAGTACCGTAAAGGCAGGTGGTTTTATGAAATATCAACTTTTGGATCCCTACATACGGTATTTTCTTATAACCGAAAAATATATGTGTTCAACCGTCAATATGTACGCCAATGACTACCGTTTGTTTCTTGGAATAACCGATGGGTGTGTTCTTGTGTGTAATGATGTTGAATATGAATTGAATAAAAACGTAATGGCAATAATTCCGCCGAAAACCTTTTACCGCTTAAAGAAAAAAAATATTTCTGATATATTGATAATGAATTTTGACATGGATTCATCTAAAACCTACGTTGACGCCTTAAGTCCCATGCCTGCCAGCGAATATAAAAAAGGCTCCGATTTTTCAAAACTTTTTCCCAAGCCCTTTGACAAACCTATAATTCTTGAAAATGAAACTTATGCTTCTATTCTTGTTTCATTATATGATGAATATATTCATCAATCACCATATTATATGGAATTGATAACGTCGGAATTTAAAACTCTTTTATTGAAAATCGCACGTGATAATGCAAGTGAAAATCATTATCCTGAATATCTTGAAGAAATTCTTTCTTACATTGATAAAAACTATCTTAAAAAAATATCGAACGATGAAATTGCAAAAAACTTCGGCTTCAACAAAAACTATTTAAGCAACGTTTTCAAAGAGTATTTAGGTGTTTCCATGCACGCCTACATAAACAACAAACGCGCTTTATATGCCCAGCAGTTGCTTGTTGCAACGGATATGTCCATTTTAGAAATCTCCGAAGAAACGGGTTTTTCTTCCCAAAATAGATTTTTGGAATTTTTTAAAAACAAGTTCAAGGTTTCACCGTCAAAATACAGAAAAACTATGAGAAACGAAAAGAAATAAGACAAAAAGCAAG
>JAZULU010000237.1:0-9496 GCA_045603265.1 Clostridia bacterium | reverse complement strand
TCCACCGTCGGCGCAGGGAATAAGTCCCACGTCAACGCCGTATTTGTTAGCGTAAGCTTCGGCAAAACTTTCCGCCAGACAAACACCTGAAAAACTTCTGTCAGGATGAACAGGTCTGAAAAAAGCCTGCCATCTGCCGTTTCTCAAAATATAAATTTTTTCATTGTTAATTGCTTTTGCTTCATTTAAAAAGCCTCTGCCGGCCATATTTGATTGTCCGATAAGTAAGAACGAGTTCATAAAATTAATCCTCCGGATAACTGAAATATGCAAAACCTTTGTTGTTATAAAGTACATTTCTTGATGCTTTTGCGGGTAATGGTTGAGCAGTTTGGGTTTCCCATTCGTCAGTTATAGCAGAACTAAGTGAAGATGTAGGTGTTCCGATAAGATATACGGTAAAGTTTGTATCGCTGGGATCGATACCTGCCTCGGCTTCACTTGAAACGTAAAGACAATCGTCTTCAACGTAAGTGTAACCGATGGGGTCCTTAACTTTAACGTAATCCAGTGTCATGGTATATGTATAATCATTTACTTTCTTTATGTTTTTAAAGCGACCGTAGAAATCGCAATAATATACAACGCCTTCAGGATAAGTTACGCCTTCGTAATCACCGTAAGTATGATGAAAAAATTCTGCAGTAAAAGTACCGTCAGCGTTCAAATCTATGTCTGTGTGCCATCTGTGACCGCGTGTATAAAAACTTATGTTTTTAGGCAATTTGGTAACAACCGGTTTTGGCGTTGGAGTTGGTGTAGGCGATGGTGTTACAGGTGCTTGTGTTGGGGGAGGTGTAACGGGTTTTACAGTAGCCGTTGCAGTAGGTGCTATGGTTGCGGTGGGAGTTACAGTAACTTCAGGTGTAAATGTTATCACGGGAGTGATAGTTGCTTCTAAAGTTGATTCCGGTGAAAAAGTAACTTCTTCGGGAGTTTGAGTTGCAAGCAATTCGGGTGAAAAAGTAACGGGAGAAGTTGGTGTGTTTGTTTCTTCGTTCTGCTCAGAAACTTGCTTCTTGGGAAGCATCGGATCGATAAAAGCACAACCCGAAAAAAGTATGCAAATAAGTAAAAAACATAATAATTTTTTCATAATATCACCTCGCAAGCATTATAGCATATAATGAAATAAATGTAAATAAATACCGGACAGTTGCAATAAAAAAAGATAGATAAAATATCTATCTTTTCTTATAACTTTTTAAATTTTTTGTTGTGTGTGCTTTATAATCCTATTTTTATTTATAGCACCTTCCGCAGGCTGTGAAACCCTGACTTACTGCTTTTGATTTTGTAACTTGAATGGGGTCTATCATATTACTGCAACTTGGACGACTGTGATATTTTTTACCGCCATTTGTAGGAATCCACACCAAAACTTCGCTTGTTGTGGGCTTTTCGGTCGGTCTTGGCGTAGGTGCCTTTGTGGGAACCGGTGTGGGTGCTTTCGTTGGTTTTGGTGTAGGTATAGGTGTAGGCTCTTTTGTGGGGGCAGGTGTGGGCTCTTTCGTAGGTACTGAAGTAGGTACTTCTGTTGGAGCAAGCGTAGGTACTTCTGTTGGAACTTCTGTCGCTGTGTTGGCAGGATTTTCTGTAGGTGATTCTGTAGTGGGCGGAACAACTGTTTCATCTGTAATATTCGGTAAATCAGAAGCCTTTATATGTTGGGTAAGTTCGCAACCCTCCATAGTTATATAATCAGAAAAATTATAAATGCAAACACCATGAACGGTAATTGTATCGCCTTCTTCAATGGCGTCGAGTGTATCGCTGTTTTCACTAAACCAACACTGCACATAAATAGTATCTTTGTTATTATCATCTATTTTAAATAAAGTACCACCGTTATAAGTAACAATACCCGTAACTTCAATATGCTTTTCTTTTATTGTTGAATTGCGTGTATCGTAATCTATTGCGCCAAAATATGCAACGTCACCGGCTTCAGCAATAGGCTCGTTAATATGAGCATCAATTATTTCCTGATTACTGCATCCGACGGAACAAAGCAATATAACAAAAATAAGGGCAAGGGATAATAAAACTTTTATATTCCTCAAAAAAATCACTCCTTTATAACCGAATGGTTATATATTGATAAAATTATATCATAATTATGATATATTGTCAATACCAAACGGTTATAAATGAGGTGCAACAATGACGGTATATTATCCAAGACTTCGCGATTTAAGGGAAGATAAGGATATGACACAACAACAGATTGCTGAGATGCTTAACATGAAGCAATCACAGTATAGCAGATACGAACGTGGGATACGAGATATTCCTACAGATGTTCTTATTACGCTTTCAAAATTTTACAACACTACAACAGATTATATTTTGGGACTTACAAATGATCCGAAAAAATATTATAAATAAAGACCTGCATTTTTTTGCAGGTCTTTAACTTTTAAAAATACACGTCAATAATAGTAACATCTGCAGGCGGAATTTTGATCTGGAAACTTTTCTTTATAGGATTTTCGCCCTCTTTATAAACGTGGTGATTGCTATCGTTGGATTCTTTTATCCAGCGGGGCGGAAGAATGGGGAAGTGAGTGACTGTTTTTGTATCGCTGATCTCTTTTTCCGATTTTACAAAAACGTATTTGTAGTGGTCGTTGCTGTCGTTAAATAAGTACAAGCGATATGAGCCGTCTTTTTGTTTAAGTATGATGTTAGGTTTATTGATTTCAAAGGGAGTTTTTGAGATGTGATTAAGAATTTTTGCAAGGGCAGAAATAAAACAGTCTGTAACTTTCTGGAAAACGAGTGTATCGTTAAGAACGAAAGTAGGCTCTTCAATATCAAGAATATCGCCTTTAAAATTTTCTTTTCCGTCATCATTTTTAAGCAGTTCTTTAACTTCTGCTTTAGTATCATCAGAAACTTCGGCATTAAGTACAAATGCCTTTAAAGGATAGGTACTGAAAGGATCGCTAAATTCAAAGGTTGACTTAACGCATTTAAAATCAGGTGAAGCCGTACATAAAACAGGGCCGCCATAATTAAGAATTGCTTCTTTTTCATTTTCCGGAAGCATATCAAAGTTGGGTACGAAAATTGCACCGTTGTGATGTTTTAGACCGTCAGGCTTTATTGTTGCACCGCACATCGTACCTTTTTTTGAAAGTTCATAAAAATGCTTGTGGGGAGTCCAACGACGGGTATTTATATATTCGCGAAGCATCTTTTCGTGGGCAACTTCCGACCACAGCATAACGGGCGAAATAATTTCTTCGGTTTTGGCTGACATAGCACGTTCTAAACGATCCCGTTCCCAATCCCAATCGGAACGGCAGATGCCGTCGCCTAAACAAAGGAAGTAGCCGTCAAGGGCGCGGTAAGCACCGTCAGCATCAATGGAATGATATGCCATCATCGTATACAGATCACGTTCGTGACGGGTAGGTGCATGGTGCATGGCACTCCATTCTTCCGTGGGATCTTGAAGCCCTAACATTGAAACAAGGGAGTTTTTAGGTAAATGCGCCGCAGTAGTTGAGGCAATAGCCATATATCTGTGGAATTTATCTTCGCGCCAATCAGGCCCGCAAAGGAAAGCGCTTGCAGGAAGAATGTTGGCGGTAATTAAGTCAACACCTGCATTTACGATCTTTTTAAGGTCTATACCTAAGCAATAAAGTGTTTCAAAAGGATCGGTGCAATACATACCAAGCACAAGAATTTCTTTATTGATGGCGTGCAGACGCGTTGCAAGTTTTTTGAAAAATACTTCCCAACGCCAAGCAGAAAACTCGATCCATTCGGCACGCAGATTATGATAGATCCAATCACCGCGCTTTATTTCAACTTCTTTTGAATCATCACCTAAAGTTTTCATAAGTTCTTCAGGTAACGTAAGGTTTGTGTGAGTTAAAAACTGGTCGATAAAATCGGTGGAAAAGTCCAGTGAACTCATCATTCCGCCAAAGGGAGGACACATGTTATCGGCAAAATGAATTCCTTTCATGCCGTAATCGGTAAGAGTTTGGCAAACTTTTTCAATGAAGAAATCTTCATAATATGTGCCATCGTTAAATCTTTTTAAAACAAAAACAACTGTGTGTGCGTGGGCACCATCTCTGCCGTCACGATGAATTTCGGGAAAATCTTCTATCCATTCTCTGTGAAATGCGCTGTCAAGATTATTGCCAAAAATACTTGCGTAGGTATTTACGCCTTTTTTGCTTAAATTTTCGCAAAGTGTTTTTATGTCATAGTTAGTCCAGGGCTGACGCTCACGCTCAGCATTTCTTGGAATTCCCCAATATGCGCAAACATCCGGGGGGAGAGTATATTCTTCTTCCATGCCTCTGTGTTGATGAAAGAAGTCAGAATTACAAACAAGAGCGCAAACTCCGTCGGGAGTAAAGCCGGTCTGATTTAAAAAACGCTCAACACCTCGGTCGGAATCATTGCGGTCAAAGCCAAGTAAATTCATCCAAATAAAAACTTTTCCGTCTTTCATAATAAACTCCTTAAAGTTTTTTCTTATTATATCAAATTAAAAAGGCAAAATAAATTGCATTTTCTAACACAAATATTGCATTTTTAAATTTCAATACAATTTGCAAAAATACATAATGAGTGGTATAATAAAAAAGAGGTGAGTTTATGAATAACGAGCAGTTTTTGAAAAATCTTAAAACGCCAAAAAACAGAATAGATGTCGTTCTTGATACCGATACTTACAATGAAATTGACGATCAGTTCGCTATTGCATATATGCTCAAGAATGCAGATAAGTTAAATTGTAAGGGTGTTTGCGCCGCACCGTTCTATAATATGAACTCCGCTTCACCTGAAGATGGAATGGAGAGGAGTTATGATGAAATTCATAAGATCCTGAATCTTATGGGTGAAAAAAAGGCGGTTCATAAAGGTTCAAGGAATTATCTTAAAGACGAAAACACACCACAGGAATCGGAAAGTGCCGATTTTATGGCATCTCTTGCCAATGATTATTCACCTGAAAATCCCTTATATATAGTTGCTATAGGTGCAATAACAAACGTTGCATCGGCAATACTGAAAAATCCAAAAATGAAAGAAAACTGCGTTGTGGTTTGGCTTGGCGGACACGGCGTGCATATGCCTATAACCGATGAATTTAACATGAAGCAGGATATCGCTGCAGCCCGTGTTGTTTATTCTTCGGGAGTGCCCGTTGTTATTTTGCCCTGCGCAGGTGTAGTAAGTCAGTTTTCCATTTCAAAGCCTGAACTTGAATATTGGCTTAAAGGTAAAAATGAATTAAGCGATTATCTTGCGGAAAACACTATCCGCGCGGCAGAAAGACATAATACGGGAAAAGCCTGGACTCGCGTTATATGGGACGTTACTGCCGTTGCTTGGCTTTTAAATGATAATAGATGCTTTATGTTTGATAAAATTATGCCTATTCCCATGCCCCAATATGATTTTACCTATTCTTTTGATGAAGAACGGCATAATTGTTGTTATGTATATTATATTCAGCGTGATAAGCTGATGACTGATTTAATAGAAAAATTAACACAGTAAGGAGATTTTAAGATGAACCCGTGGCATTGTTTTGAAGAAGAAAGAATTACACCTGAAGATTTTGTTGCTATTGTTGAAATTCCCAAAGGCGGCAGAAAAAAGTATGAACTTGATAAAGAAACGGGACTTTTGCGCCTTGACAGAATGTTATTTACATCTACCGTTTATCCTGCAAACTACGGCTTTATTCCCGGAACGTTATCTGAAGATCACGATCCTTTAGACGTACTTGTATTGTGCCAGGAAGGTCTTGATCCCTTAGTTGAAGTTGATTGCTATCCCATCGGCGTTTTGAAGATGATCGACGGTGACGAAAAGGATGAAAAGATAATTGCAATTCCTAAGGGTGATCCTACACTTAACATGTATAATGATATTTCCGAACTTCCCCAGCATCAGTTCCAGGAGATAAAGCACTTTTTTGAAGTATATAAATTTTTGGAAAATAAGGTAACTCACGTTGAGCAGATATGCGACCGTCAGGAAGCCTTGAAAATTATTGAAGATTCAATTACCGCATACCGTCACCGTTTCGGTAAGGGTGGAGTCGATCAATGGAAAAATAAATAAACTAAAAAACTTCTCTGATTTTTTTTAGAGAAGTTTTTATTTATGTGATTCTTTTTTTGCACTGTTAGGTGAAATACCCATTACTTTTTTATATGTTTGCGAAAAGTACGAAACACTGTCAAAACCGCAGGCAAGTGCCGTTTCGGTAACGGTCATTCCCTGGGATAAATAAACTTGTGCTTTTTTACATTTCAGGGTAATTATGTAAGTGAAAATGGTTTGCCCCGTATGGCGTTTAAATTCTCTTGATAGGTGGAATTTTGTTATGTTGCACAAACTTGCAAGCATATCGAGATTTATTTCTTCGTCAAAATGCTCATTGAGATATTCGATGGTGGTTTTAACGTATTTTTCAGAAGTATCCTGATGCTCATTTGAAACGTTTGCGGAAACAAGATGATTAGAGCATAAGTCTATTAAAAGATTCATAACGGCACAACGTAATTTTAATCCTGAAAAATCTTCTTTTTTGTTATAACCTTCCATTTCTTTTTTTACGCACATGAAAAGTTCTTTTGTTTTTTCATCATTGAACTTTTTTTCAAAAATACAGTTTTCAATATCAATGCCGTTCTCAATGCAAAAGGACTCATCTATTATTAAGAAGGCATAACTTGCATCAACATTACTGTGTGGGCGGTGAAGCACACCTGAATTTACAACAATGATATCATCTTTTTTTGCAGAAAGATCTTCTGTGCCATATTGCATAAAGGCAGTGCCTTCAAAAAAAATCAGAATTTCAATATTCTTGTGCCAATTTGATACAACGTCCCCCAAAGACCTTTGAGAAACTCCAAGTTTAAAAGGGCAGAACTTATCGTTTTTGATTTTCAGATGATGCTCATATATTTGCTCAGTCAAGAAAAACACCTCTTAATGTCAATATAACTAAAATACTGGTCAATATATTTCTTGAAGTGGCTACGATTTTATTTTATAATAAGATAACAAAAATGTCAATTTAATTATAAAGGAGAAGAAAAAATGAAAATTCTTTGCATAGGTGCACATCAGGATGATAACGAATTTCGCGTAGGCGGTATGGCTTATAAGTGGGCAAAAGCAGGTCACGAAGTAAGATTTTTAAGTATGCTTAACGGCTCAGGCGGTCATCATATTATGACACCTGAAGAAACGTCCGCAAGGCGTTATAAGGAATCACAGAAAGTTGCAGAACTTCTTAACATTACTTATGACGTTTGGGATATTGATGATTGCACGTTGGTTGCCGATCTTGAAACACGTTGGAAAACTGTAAACTATATCCGTGAGTTTAATCCCGATCTTATAATTGCTCACAGAACAAACGATTACCATGCCGATCACAGAGCATCAGGCACACTTGTTCAGGATGCAACTTATCTTCTTACCGTTCCCCACACCTGTCCCGAAACACCTGCAATGCGCTTTATGCCCGTTGTAATGTATAATGAAGATGCTTTCAAATATCCGCCCTTTGAAGCAGATTACGTTTTCAAGATGGATGACGTAATTGATATTAAACTTGAAATTGCTCACATCAACGAAAGTCAGGTTTATGAGTGGCTTCCTTATACTCACGGTGAAACCGTTCCCGAAGGTGAAGAGGCACGCAGAGAATGGCTTAAGGGTATAAATATTACAGAAGATACCACCGATGAAGAAATTCTTGCCCAAACACGCGGTTATGCAGTTCGCTTTGCAAAAACTGCCATCCGCTTCAGAAATAAACTTATCGAGCGTTACGGCGAAGAAGGCAAGAAGATCAGATATGCAGAAGCATTCCAGTTAAGTGAATATGGCAGAAAGCCTACAGAAGAAATGATAAATACTTTATTTAAATTTTAGGAGGAATAGAAAATGTTTAAGTCAGCAGTAGTTGGATGCGGTTTTATTTCAGGAACACACAGAAACGCTTATGCACAGTTGGAAAAAGAGGGAGTTGTTAAACTCGTAGCGCTTTGCGACGTTCGCGAAGAAAAACTTAAGGAAAATCCCGGCGTTGGTCTTAATTTGTATACAGATATTGATGAAATGCTTGATAAAGAAGACCTTGATATGGTTTCATTATGCGTTCCCACTTATCTTCATAAAGAACTTTCAATTAAGTGCATGAGAAAGGGCGTTCACGTTTTGTGCGAAAAGCCTATGGCACTTCAGTATGAAGATTGCGTTGAGATGATGGAAGTTTCCAAAGAAACAGGCAAATATCTTATGATTGCACATTGTGTTCGTTTTGGCAGAGTTTTAAGAGTTATTAAAGATATTCTTGACAGCGGTGAACTTGGAAATCTGGTATCAGCATTTTTCCAGACGGGCGACGATAAGCCTTATTGGGGTTATAAAGATTGGTTTAAGGATGATAAGCTTTCAGGAAGCTGTATGCTTGATCTTCAGGCACATAACCTTGACCTTATAAATTGGTATTTCGGTCTTCCCGAATATACAAGCGTATCTGCAAAACAGTGCGCTCCGGATTTTAAGGGATTCGGTTCAGTTTCAGCTAATATGGTTTATCCCGGCGGCGCATTTGTTCATAGTTGGTGCGATTGGGGCATTCCCAATAACAAGCACAATAAGCGATATACCCGAATCAACCTTGAAAAAGGCTATATTTATTCCGACCGTTTAAACACCAAGGAATTCGTAAAGGTTAACTATGAAACAGGTGAAGTAACTGATTTAAGTGATCTTCGTCCCGAACTTGAAGGTTTAAGCACACAGTATTGCGAAATCAAGTATTTTGTTGAATGTATTGAGAACAACGTTCCTCTTGATTTCAACCTTCCCGAAGAATCTGCAAAGGTTATTAAAATAATGCGTTCACAGGAAAGATCTGCAAAGAATAACGGCGCTCCCGATAAGGTGGTATAATTATGAAAGTCGGATTACTTGTTGAATTACATAAAGATTTTGAAAATGATATAAAACACGCAAAAGAACTTGGATTTGATTTCGGTCAGCTTGTAAACTGGAATATGGATCTCTATACTGATGAGAATCTCGAAAAGCTTAAAGGGGTTCTTGAAAAGTATCAGTTTACCGTAACTGATTTCTGGTGCGGCTGGAGCGGTGAGATCAAGTGGGGTTATCCCGATAAACACTTGACTCTCGGTCTTGTGCCAAAAAAATACCGAGCACAGCGTCTTGAGGATTTAAGACGCGGTGCAGAGTTTGCATATAAGTTGGGCATTAAGAACATCGTTACACATACGGGCTTTATTCCCGATAATCCTTTTTCAGAAGAACATATAGGTGTTGTTGAATCATTAAAGGTGCTTTGTAAAGAATTAAAGGAGAGAGGGCAGAACTTCACTTTTGAAACGGGCGAAGAACTTCCCGTAACTTTAGGTCTTTTGATGAGCGAAGTAGGCTATGATAATATGGGCGTAAACTTTGACCCTGCAAA
>JAZULU010000236.1:0-4404 GCA_045603265.1 Clostridia bacterium | reverse complement strand
GAAAAGGAATTTTTGAATATATTTTAGGTGGCTGTCAGGATACACAACTTTTAGATATTCGTGTTTTCGACGATACAACAAAACAAACAAAATATAAAATTCAAACTCAAGAAGCACAGCAATCAAATATTTCAAACTGTCCCTTGTGTGCAATAGGCCACACCAGCAACAAAACAAGAATTTATAAATTAACAGAGATGGATGCTGATCATGTTGCAGCTTGGAGTAAAGGCGGTTCCACAGATATAAATAATTGTCAAATGTTATGTAAAACTCACAACCGTGCAAAAGGTAATAAATAAATGTCTTTCTTCGTCTGTAGGGACAAGTCCACAAATTATTACTGCTTTTCGCTTCTTATTTATCAAAATAAGCAAATAGGTGAAAAGGGGACAGTAGAATTGTCCCCTTTTCTTTTATATATAAATCAGTTGTTTTTTATCATTTTTAGTGATATAATTTTCTAATGAGGTGTTTTTATGAAAATTAATAGTGAGGTGTTTTTATGAAAATTAAAGAAACTTTATCCACCCCCCTTTCTTATGAATGTGACGTACTTGTTTGCGGCGGTGGCTTTGGCGGTATTTCCGCGGCTTTAGCAGCAGCAAGAGAAAACAAAAAAGTAATTTTACTTGAAAAAGAATATATGTTGGGCGGTTTAGGCACGGCAGGTCTTATCGCCATATATCTTGCTCTTTGCGATGGCTATGGCAAGCAAGTTTCTTTCGGTATTGCCGAAGAACTTTTAAAACTTTCAGTTTCCTTGGGCTCTGACGGACCTTTAGGCTCAAACTGGTGGAAAGATGAAAACGGCTCGCGCACCGAAAAGGATATGCGCTATGAAGCCAAATTCAATCCTCAGATTTTTGCAATTTTAGCCGAAAAGGCTCTTTTAAAGGAAAACGTAAATATTCTTTACGGTACATACGCGGTAAACACCGTTGTCGAAGACGGTACGATTTCCGCAGTAATTGTTGAAAATAAGTCAGGCAGAAGCGCAATAAAAGCAAAAAGTGTTGTTGACTCAACGGGTGATGCGGATATTGCCCATTTTGCAAATGCGCCCACCGATACTTTCAAGCAGGGCAATATTCTTGCTGCTTGGTATTACAGTTTTTGTAAGAAAAACGGGTATAATCTTGTTCAGGTTGGTTGTTCTGACGTTCCCGACGATCAAAAAACTAAAGACACAAAAGTTCCTCTTCTTGATAACCGCCGTTTTTCAGGGCTTGACGGGCAAGAGATCACAGAGTATGTTCAAATGTCCCACGCACATCTTTTAAATCATGTGCTTACGCACCGCAAAGAAATGGGCGAAGATTATGTGCCCGTTACCATGCCAACCATTCCCCAACTTCGTATGACCAGAAAACTTGTAGGCGAATATTCTTTATCTGATAAAGAAATGCACACATATTTTGAAGATTCCATAGGTATGGTTTCCGATTGGCGCAAACGCGGTCCTGTATATGAAGTTCCATTTAGGACTCTTTATTCTAAAAAAATCAAGAATCTTATTATGGCAGGCAGATGCACTTCCGTAACAGAGGCAATGTGGGATATTATGCGTGTTATCCCCTGTTGTGCAGTTACGGGGCAGGCAGCAGGCATTGCCGCCGCACTTTCTAATGACTTCTCTACCCTTGATATTTCTTTATTACAGAAAAAACTTCAAGAAAAAGGTGTAGTAATTCACGAAAACGACTTGAAATAAGTAGAATTTTGTTATATAATATAAAAGTATTTTATATTGGCAGGTGAAAGTTATGACTAAAATCGGTTTTGATAATGAAAAATATCTTAAATTACAATCCAAGCATATTCAGGAGCGTATTGAAAAATTTAACGGCAAGTTGTATCTTGAACTTGGCGGTAAACTTTTTGACGATTTTCACGCTTCCCGTGTGCTTCCCGGTTTTGAGCCTGACAGTAAGATAAAAATGCTTCTTCACCTTAAAGAGTATGCCGAAATTGTTATCACAATAAACGCAGGCGATATTGAGCGTAACAAAATGCGTGGCGATTTAGGTATTTCTTACGACAATGACGTTATTCGTCTTATCGATGCTTTCCGCGCTTTAGGTTTAAGCGTTTCCAGCGTTGTTATGACTTGTTATACCGGGCAGTACTCTGCCGATATTTTCAAGAAAAAACTTACTAACTACGGTGTAAAAGTATATCTTCACTACCCCATCGTAGGCTATCCCAACAATATTCCTTTAATCGTTTCTGAAGACGGTTACGGCAGAAACGAGTTTATTGAAACTACAAAGCCTCTTGTAATCGTAACTGCACCGGGCCCCGGTAGCGGAAAATTGGCAACTTGCCTCTCCCAACTTTACCATGAAAACAAACGCGGTAACAAGGCAGGCTATGCAAAGTTTGAAACTTTCCCCGTTTGGAATCTGCCCTTAAAGCACCCTGTTAACCTTGCTTACGAAGCGGCAACGGCAGATCTTAACGATCTTAACATGATCGATCCTTTCCATCTGGAAACTTACGGCGAAATGACTGTAAACTACAATCGTGACGTTGAAGCATTCCCTCTTTTGAAGGCTATGCTTGAATCAATTTTAGGTGAAAGTCCCTACAATTCTCCCACCGACATGGGCGTTAATATGGCGGGCAACTGTATTTTTGATGATGAGGCAGTTTGTGAAGCCGCAAAGGCAGAGATCGTGCGCCGTTATTACAAAGTAAAATGTGATAAGGTAATGGGCCTTGTTTCAGAAAGCGCAGTTATAAAGACAGAATCAATTATGCAGCAGGCAGGCGTAACCGTTTCTGACCGCAAGGTAGTTGAAAAGGCACTAAAAAAATCAGAAGAAGCCAATAATCACGCTGTTGCAATCGAACTTGATGACGGAACTATCGTAACGGGTAAAACAAGCGAACTTTTAGGTTCTGTTTCTGCCGCGCTTCTTAATGCAATGAAAATAATGGCAGGCATTGATGATGACGTTCCGTTAATTGCCCAAAGTTTCATTGAGCCTATCGTTAAGTTGAAGCGCGAAACTTTCCGCTCAGCAACTTCTCACCTTAACTCCAATGAAATGCTTATTGCCCTTTCATCAAGCGCAGTTGTTAATCCCCAGGCGTCAACTGCATTGGATACCATTGCAAGGCTTCGCGGTTGTGAACTTCATTCATCGGTTATGCTTTGTTCAGCCGACGAAAAGGTTTTAAAGAAATTAGGTGTAAATTATACTTGCGAGCCTATTCCTCGCACAAAAAATTCTTTCTGATAAGGCGGAAATATTCCGCCTTTTTTTAAAATTATGAACTGTAATATTTGCCCAAGAAAATGTAATATCGACCGCAAGGAAAAAGTTGGGTATTGCGGTGTAAATGAAAATTTCAGAATTGCCCGTGCAGATCTGCATTTTTGGGAAGAGCCTTGCGTTTCTTATAAAAACGGAAGCGGCACAATATTCTTTTCAGGATGTAACATGGGTTGCATTTTTTGCCAAAACGAAGATATATCCCATAAATTTAAGGGCGAAAATATTTCCGATGAACGGCTTATTGAGATCTTTTATGAACTGAAAAATAAAGGTGCGCACAATATAAATCTGGTCACCCCCAGCCACTATACTGAACGGCTTTCAAAGATTTTAGATAAATGCCCCTTACCCGTTGTTTGGAATTCTTCTGCCTATGAAACATTGGAAAGCCTTAAACTTTTAAAGGGAAAGGTGCAGGTTTATCTGCCTGATTTTAAGTATGCCGATGATTCTGTTGCCTTAAAATATTCAAAGGCAAAAGATTATGCAGAAATCGCAAAAACGGCTATACAAGAGATGTATGCACAAGTGGGCAGATATGAAATTGTTGATGGAGTAATAAAAAAAGGCGTTATTATCCGCCATTTGATACTTCCCGAAAACTTGGAAAACACTTATAAAGTTATAGATTGGGTTTCCTCCACCTTTAAAAAGGGTGAAGTGCTTTTTTCCTTAATGAGCCAATATACACCATACAGAGAATTGCCTTTTTCAGAACTTAACAGGCGGCTCACGAAAAAGGAATATATCTTGGCGCGCAACTATATGATAAAAAAAGGATTGACTGAGGGTTTCGTGCAAGAGTTATCCTCCGCCAAAGAAGAATATACCCCCGCCTTTGATCTGACGGGAGTAAAAAGCAAAATTTAAACCGTAGGGTGGGAGCTTGTCTCCCGCCGATTTTTTACAAAATTTTATTTTACGGCAGGAGCAAGTCCTTGCCCTATGGATAAATAAAATATACTATGAATTATTTCGTTCTGCCAAGGTGCTTCATCAAGGACCTCGGGTCATTGGCAGTTATAAGGTCTGCCCCATTTTCGATGCACAGTAATACATCCTCCAAAGTATCGGCACAATAATGGTGCATGGGAAGATTCATTGCACGGAATTTATCCAT
>JAZULU010000235.1:0-2345 GCA_045603265.1 Clostridia bacterium | reverse complement strand
ATATTGTAAAAGTTGCAAACAAACTTATAGACAGAGCAAGAGATATTTTCAGTTCTTTAAATAATGAGTTTGATCCTAAGAAGATCATCGTCAGCGCAACACACACTCACACTTCCCATAAAACCGATCCACAGTCAACAGCGGCTAAGGATATTTTAATGGAGTTTATGCCAAAAGGCAAGGAATATAAGCCTTTAGTTGATGCCACTCAAGATGACGTTATTTCTCCTATTGATGCCGCTGAACTTGTTGCAACACAGATCGCTCATTCTGCAAACGAAGCATGGCAGAACCGCAAAAACGCCCTCTACGTCAACGCTTTTGGCAGAGCACCCGTCGGTATGTGCAGACGCGTTACTTATGATGATGGATCAGCACAGATGTGGGGTGACACAAACACCGCAAACTTTGTTTCATTGGAAGGCGGAAACGATTCGGGTATCGAACTTATTTACACTTTTGATGAAAATAAGAATATTACCGGTGTTGTTGCAAATATCGCCTGCCCTTCACAGATACTTGAACACCAGAACTTTATTTCATCTGACTACTGGGGCAAGGCAAAGGAATATCTTCGCAAGAAATTAGGCGATCATGTTTATCTCTTAGGTCTTTGCGGCGCAGCAGGCGACCAATGCCCAAGGGATCTTGTGCGTTGGGTACAGTCTGACGTTTGTAAAAAAGACCCCCACATAAACCGCCCCAATTATATTGAGCGCGTTCAGGATCCTTCAATGTTCGATATTGAAGGCGCACGTCTTGCAGGCAAGCGCATTGCAAACGAGATTCTTTCTGTTCTTGAAGAAATAACAGAATATAAAAGCGAGCTTGATCTTAAGCATAAAATATTCACCCTTGATCTTCCTTTAAGGCGCGCAACGATGGCTGAATATAACACCGCCATCAGAGAGATTCAATATTATATGGATAAAAACAAGGATAAAGAAGGCTTCAATTTTGAAGATTATGCCGCAATGTACGTTCACGCAGGCACTATCGCCCGTTACAGAAGACAGCAGAATCAGGAGATTGTTCCTATTGAAGTACATATCTTAAAATTCGGCGACGTTGCCTTCGCAACAAATCCCTTTGAACTTTTCCTTGATTACGGCAACCAGATAAAGGCACGTTCAAAGGCAAAGCAGACCTTTATTCTGCAATTAACATGCGGTGCTTACAGTTATCTTCCAACCGAGAAAGCAGAAAAGGCAGGTCACTACAGCGCATATATTACAAGCGGTTGGACGGGCCATGAAGGCGGAAATATTTTAGTAAGAAAATCTATCAGCGAAATTAATGAAATGTTTTAGAGGCAAAAAATGAACTGTTTAGGTATTGATTTTGGCACGCCTTCAGTTAAGTGGGCACTATATGACGAAAAACTTAATCTTTTATACTCAACAAGTGAGGAATATGTGCTTAACACCAAAGGCGATATTGTTGAGTTTGAAGCAGAAAAGTATTGGACGTTGCTTTTAAACGTTATAAATGAAGTTAAAAAGCACTATACAATCGACTGTCTTTCTATAGACACACAATGCGAAACGCTTATTCTTACCGATGAAAACGGTACTCCGTTAAGAGATGCCATTGTATGGCTTGATAACCGTGCAACAAAGGAAGCAGAAGAAATTCAAAAGCATTTCGGCAATAAAAGGGTTTACGAAATTACAGGTCAGCCTGAAGTTACGGCTACATGGCCTGCATCAAAACTTCTGTGGATAAAAAATAATGAGCCTGAAATTTTCAAAAACACAAAAAAGATATTCCTTTTGGAGGATTACCTTTTATATAAGTTGACGGGCAAGTTCGTAACGGAAAAAACACTTCAATCTTCCACCATATATTTTGATATAAATAAAAGCATCTGGTGGGACGAAATGCTCGATTTTATCGGTGTTAAAAAAGAACAATTACCAGCCCTTTACGATAGTGCAAAATATATCGGCGATTACGAGAACATAAAAGTAATAACCTCTGCCATCGACCAGATCGCAGGTGCAATCGGCGCAGGCGTTGTTAAAGAAGGCATTATCAGCGAAATGACGGGAACTACCATGGTTATATACGTTCCCTCAAAAACCGTTCCGCCTTATAAAGAGGACAGTATCGTTCCATGCCATTATTGTTATGACGGCTCATACTGTCTGCTTTCATGGAGTCCTACCGCAGGCATGGCCTTAAAGTGGTTCAGGGATAAGTTTTTAGAAAACAAAGATTTTAAAGAACTTGACGATATGGCAAAAGATATTGCCGTCGGCTCTGACGGTGTTACATTCCTCCCCTATCTGTGCGGATCAACAATGCCAAAATATAATCCCGATGCAAGGGGAAGTTTTACCGGT
>JAZULU010000234.1:0-12189 GCA_045603265.1 Clostridia bacterium | reverse complement strand
AGTGCAATGGAAGAAAACAATGCAACAAAAAATATCACTGATGCTTGTGAGCAGGTGTTTAGGGTAATTAAAATGATGGAGGAATAGTTAATGTATAACGAAAAACTTTATGAGCAGGTATTAAATAAAAAGCATCATGCTTTTAGAAAGCCTTTTGATAAAACAAGTGCATCGGATTTCACCAACCGTGAAATTGAACCGTCAGTAAGAATGACTATGCGCTTAAAAGACCTTTTTATGCAGGAAACTCCCGTTATCTTGGATGGACAGAATATCGTGTTTATCCGTACGGTTATTGATGTTCCAAGTATTTTTGAAGAGGATGAGTGGAATGAAGTTAAGGAAAATCACTCAGTTCATGAACTTGGATATCTTTCCAACCTTTGCCCTTGCTACGGTCCTACTATAGAGTTAGGTCTTGATGCTCGCAAGGATGAAATAGAAGAAAGACTTAAAAAAGCAAAGGAAGAAAATGATAAGGAAGGCATTTTATTCCTTGAATCTGCCTTAAAACAGATTGAAACGGTTTATTACCTTGTTGATAAATATAAAGAAGAAGCCCAAAAGCAGGGAAGAGAAGATATTGCTGAAGTTTTAACCAACGTACCGAGAAAAGGCGCAAAGACTTTCCGCGAAGCATTACAGTTTTTCAGAATCCTTCACTATACCCTTTGGGCAGAAGGTGAGTATCATAATACCATCGGCAGATTTGATCAGTTTGTTTATCCCTATCTTAAAAGTGATATGGAAAAGGGCATGACAAGGGAAGAAGCCGAAAAATTACTTGAAGAATTTTTCATTTCCTTTAACTGGGATAATGATAAGTATGTCGGCGTTCAACTTGGTGATAACGGTCAGGCAATGATGCTTGGCGGATGCGATGAATTTGGCAACGATGCTTATAATATTCTTTCAGAAATGTGCTTGAGGGCAAGTTGTGAACTTAAACTTATCGATCCCAAGATCAACTTGCGTGTTTCAAAGGATACGCCTTATGAACGCTATATTGAGGGTACACACCTTACAAAGGCAGGCTTAGGCTTCCCCCAATATTCAAATGATGACGTTGTTATTCCCGGCTTAGTTGATTTAGGCTATTCTTTGGAGGATGCGCGTAACTATTCCGTTGCCGCTTGTTGGGAATTTATTATCCCCGGTGAAGCAGATATTGCAAACATAAACGCTCTTTGCTATCCTAAGATAGTTGAAAAGGTTATGTACGAATCTCTTGAAGATGTTGCGGATTTCGATGAATTTATGGAAAAGGTAAAAGCAGAGATCTATGCTGAAACCGCAAGAATGTGTTTAAGCATGAAGGATCTTTATAATGTTCCTGCACCTTTCTATTCAATTTTAATGCCCAACACAGTTAAAAATGCACGGGATATTTCAATGGGTGGAAAGTATAACAACTTTGGCTTCCACGGCACGGGCATTGCAACGGCGGCAGATGCTCTTGAAGCCATCCGCAATCACGTTTTTGATAAAAAAGACGTTACTGCATCTGATATGATAAAAGCAACTAAAAATGACTTCAATGGCTACGAAGAACTTCTTCATGCTTGTCGTTATGAAGATGCCAAAATGGGTGATAACGTTGATTCAGTTGATAATATTGCATCAACTCTTATGGGTTGGTTCGGTGATTCCTTAAAGGGTAAGAAGAACTGCCGTGGTGGTATTTTTAGGGCCGGCACAGGCTCAGCGATGTTCTACTTGTGGCACGCCAACGAAATGGATGCTTCTGCTGACGGCAGAAGAAAGGGAGAGCCTTTTGGTACAAACTATTCACCCAGCCTTTATGTTCGCTCAAAAGGACCATTCTCAGTAATTCAGTCCTTTACAAAGCCTCCTTTAAAGAAGGCTATCAACGGCGGACCTCTTACTATGGAGTTCCACTCAACCGTATTTAATACCGATGAGGGAATAGAACAGGTTGCAACCTTAGTTAAACAGTATATTGATATGGGCGGCCATCAACTTCAACTTAACTCAATTAACCGTGAAAGACTTCTTGATGCCCAAAAGCATCCTGAAAATTATTCCAATCTCATAGTTCGTATTTGGGGTTGGAGTGCATATTTCGTTGAACTTGATAAGGAATATCAGGATCACCTTATTGCAAGGCAGGAGTTCAATGAATAGTCTTATATTTGATATTAAGGAATTCGGTCTTCACGATGGCAGCGGTATGCGCACCACGGTGTTTTTAAAAGGCTGTCCCTTAAAATGCACTTGGTGCCACAATCCCGAAGGACAAAGTTTTTTTAAGGAAGTTACAAAAAATCCTTTAAAATGTACTTCTTGCGGATTGTGTAAAAGAGGGTGCACCCACGAAGAATGTAAAGATTTAGGCGTGTGTGTGAAAATATGCCCCAATAACAACGTTAAAAAAGTGGGGGAAGAATATTCCCCAAAAAAATTGGCGGAGAAACTTTTAAAAAACAAAAGTTTTATTGAAAAAGGCGGTGTAACCTTTTCAGGTGGTGAGCCTTTGTGCCATGGTGACTTTATTCTTGAAACAATAAAAGAACTTAAAAATATAAAAACTGCAGTTGAAACCTGCGGTTACGTTGAAACTGAAAAGTTTTTAAGTGTGACGGATAAAATTGATGATATTTTTATGGATATCAAGTTGATTGACGAAGATAAACATATAAAATATACGGGGGTAAGCAATAAACTGATTCTGAAAAACGCAAGCGAGATTTTGAAAAATCGGTTTGTTACCATAAGGATTCCACTTATTCCTACTGTTACCGATACAGATGAAAATCTATCGGGCATTGCAGAATTTTTAGAGCCATATAAAAAAAATCTTGTTGTGGAACTTATACCATACAACAAGATGACGGGCGCAAAATATAAAAATCTCGGCAGAATATATAGTCCGGATTTTGATGAAAACGCTGTCTTAAACAAAAATACTGAATTTTTTACAAAGAAAGGCATAAAAGTAAAGGTGTATTGAGTATGTATTATTTTAAAGAAAACTCCCTTTATTGCGGAAACAAAATTCTGTTTAAAAACATTATTCCTTGGGTAAATACTAAAATTCAGCCATGGGATAATAATTACAAGGATCTTATTTATCTTAATTACGTATCATCTGATGAAAAAAGCGTTCATTATGAAAGTGATGGCGGTCAGGCAAAACTCACTTTAACTGTTAAGGAGCAGGATAACAGTTTTGCACTTTTTCTTGAGGGCGGATATGATACATACGGTCTTATGGGCCACGGTCATCACCTTAATTCACTTTGCGGAATAGGTCTTGATTTTAATATCACCCATACGGGCAATTATGCTTCAGGCTATATGCAGTATCTTTTCTGGCAGAAGCCTTTTGTTGGGTCAAAATTAAAGGATCTTAAAGAACGCACACAGATGCTTTTGTATAAAATGAAAGAGGATAAAGTTTATCTTATGTCTGTTTGCGATAAGATGTTTAAAACTGAACTTTTTCCTTGTAAAAATAACCGAATTTCTTTAATTGCTCATTCAAATACCCTCTGCGATGACATAAATGAATGTGTGCTCATTGGTGCATATGGTAGTGATCACTATATTTTGCCCGAGCGGGCTGCAGGCTTTGGCTTAAAGGTGATGAATAAGGCAGGCAAACTTAAAAAGGATAAAAAATACCCTGAGATCTTTGAATATTTAGGTTGGTGCTCATGGGATGCTTTCCAACATCACATAACTCCCGATAAGGTTTTAGCAAAGTGTAAGGAGTTTAAGGATAAGGATATTCCCGTAAAATGGATAATTCTTGATGATACCTGGAATGACGTTACAAGTATTGATAACGAAACCAAGGCTACGCGCGAACTTAACGATTGGGAAGCCGCACCTGAGCGTTTCCCCGATGGCTTAAAGAAGTGCGTTCAGGATGTTAAGGCACAGTATGATCTTAAAGTTGGTATCTGGCATCCTACAAGCGGATATTGGTACGGCATCAATCCTAACGGACCTTTGGCAAAACGAATTCCTGAGCTTTTGGAATATACCATTCCCGGTTTCTATCCCGATGGACCAAGGCTTATGCACTCCTTTGATAAAAAGAAGATTGAAAAGTATTATGATATTCAGCACAAATTCTATAAGGATTGCGGAATTGATTTCACAAAGGTCGATAATCAGGGTGCAACACAACGCCATTGTTATTTTAAGGGCGGAATAGGTCAGTGCCTTTCAAATTTGCATAATGCCATTGAAAAGGCGGCAAAGAAGTATTATGACGGTGCGCTTATCAACTGTATGGGTATGCCCGTTGAAAATTTATGGAACAGAACTTATTCAAACGTAAACCGTTTCAGCGGTGACTTTATGCCCGAAGACAGAAAATGGTTTGTTCAGCATTTATTACAGTGCAGTTATAACACCTATTCACAAGGTATGATCAACACGGGTGACTGGGATATGTGGTGGTCAGATGACGAGCAGGCAAAGAAAAACTCCGTTCTTCGTGCAATGAGTGGCGGACCTATCTATGTTTCAGATAAACTTGACAGAAGTATTAGAGAAGTAATTATGCCCACGACATTCTCTGACGGCAGAATTATAAGATTAAAAGATCATTGCCTGCCAACAGAAGACTGTATGTTTGAAGATGCTGAAAATAACGGTAAGATATTTAAAGTATTTAATACTCATAACGATGCAGGAATTTTAACTGCATTTAACCTTGATAAGGACGAAAAACCCGTTTCAGGAACAGTTTCACCTGATGACATTTACGGAATCAAAAAGGGTGAATATCTTCTTTATAATTGGTTTAGCGGTGATTATCAAGTTATTTCAAGCGGTGAAAAAATCGATCTTACTCTTGAAAACTATGATGATTTCAGACTTTTCTTACTTGTACCTATTAAGAACAATAAGGCAGTTATCGGCTTAAAAGAAAAATATATGATGCCTGCAACGTATAAAAAGGTTAAGGGCGGAATACAAGCGCTTGATGCAGGTACCTTGCTGGTTTATGAAAATAATTTCATAAAAGAAATCGCAGTAGAAAAGAATCAGATATATACTGTTTAAGGAGAAAAAAATGTATTCATTTAATTTTGATAACGGAGTAAATCTGTTATTTGACGGCAAAACCGTATTAACGGGACTTTCACCTTGGGTAAAAAGCAATCTGAGGGGCGGAGACGTTATCAGGCTTCAGAACGTAAGCGTTTCAGAAAAATCCGCTTTCTTCGAGGATGATGATAAGGTTGCAAGACTTACTCTTACTGTTAAGGAAGAAGGCGGAAACTTTGCACTTGTTCTTACGGGTGAATATAAGCCTGTTACCGCAAAGCACGGAAGTCATCTTGTGGATGAAAATGGAATAGGCCTTGATTTTGATATTCCCAAAACAAAAAAATACGTTGATGCCTTTATGAATTGCACCTTCTGGCAAAGACCCTTTATCGGTAAAAAGTTAAAGGACTTAAAGAATCGAACGCAGGCATTGCTTGTTGACAGGGGACAAGATAAATTATATCTTCTTGCTACCTGCCATAAGGCGTATAAGACAGAAATGTTTGCTCATGGTAAAATTATGTCGGTAATAGCCCATTCAAATACGGTTCTTGATGAAATCGACGAGTGTGTGCTTTTAGGCGGAATCGGTAAGGATGAGTATACTCTTCCTGAAAAGGTAACTGCATTCGGTCTTGAAGCAATGGATAAAAAGGGCAGACTCCGTAAAAATAAAAAATACCCTGAAATATTTGAATATCTCGGCTGGTGTTCATGGGATGCATTCCATATGGACGTTACCCACGGTGACCTCGTTAAAAAGGCACAGGAATTTAAGGATAAGGAGATTCCCGTGCGTTGGGCAATAATCGACGATATGTGGGGTGACGTTTCCTGCATTGACAGACCTACTATGCATCAAAGGGAGCTTAACGACTGGGAGGCAGACCCCATTCGTTTCCCCAATGGCTTAAAGGGTGCAATTACTGATTTAAAGGAAAAATACGGTCTTTGGGTAGGTATGTGGCATCCCACAAGCGGATATTGGTCAGGCATCAATCCCAACGGTGCTCTTGCAAAAAAACACGGAGAATTGCTTGAATATACCTACGGTGCCAAAATGTGGCGTGATACACCAACATATATGCATTCCTTTGATAAAAAGAAGATTGAAAGGTATTACGATCTTCAGCACAAATTCTATAAGGATTGCGGTGCAGATTTTACAAAGGTTGACAATCAGGGCTCAACGGAGGGATTTGCATACCGTAAGGGTGACGTAAATACCACCGTAACCAATCTGCATGTTGCCATCGAAAAGGCTGCGAAAAAATATTATGACAACAACCTGATCAACTGTATGGGTATGCCCATTGAAAATTTCTGGAACAGAGGTAAGGATAGTAATATCAACCGCTTCAGCGGTGACTTCAGGCCTGAAGACAGAAAGTGGTTTGTTCAGCATCTTCTGCAATGCAGCTACAATTCCTTAACGCAAGGTACGGTATACACGGGTGACTGGGATATGTGGTGGTCCGATGACGATCAGGCAAAGAAAAATGCGGTGCTTCGTTCGATGAGCGGCGGACCTATCTATATGTCAGATGAGCTTAACAGGAGCATCAAGGAAGTTATTATGCCCACAACATTCTCTGACGGCAGAATTATAAGATTAAAGGATCATTGCTTGCCAACACAAGATTGTATGTTTGAAGATGCCGAAAATAACGGCAAGATCTTCAAGGTGTTCAACACTCATAACGGCGCAGGTATTTTAGCCGCATTTAACCTTGATAAGGATGAAAAACCCGTTTCAGGCACAGTTTCGCCTGATGACATTTACGGAATCAAGAAGGGCGAGTATCTCCTTTATGACTGGTTCAGAGGCGAATATCAGGTTATTTTAAGTGGCGAAAAAGTCGAGCTTACCCTTGAAAACTATGATGATTTCAGACTTTTCTTACTTATTCCAATTAAGAATAACAAAGCGGTTATCGGATTGAAGGAAAAGTATATTATGCCTGCAACGGTTAAAGTAACAAAAAATACTGTTGAAGCACTTGATGATGGTACTCTTTTGACTTATGTTGATGGCAAAATTAAAGAAACAAATGTTAAAAAGGGTGAAAAAATTTCTTTTTAAGGTATATTTTTAAAAAATAAGCACAGAATCTTTATTGAGGTGAAGATCTGTGCTTTATTTTTTGCTTTTTGCTGTTTTTCTGATACCTGTTTATGTAAGGTTTTCGGCAAACACAGAAAATGAGGCACTAAAAATACGGGCAGACCTTATGTTGCCGTTTAAGTTAAAGATAAAGTTATATTCGGCAAACGTAACTGTAAAAAAAGTTATTGCTTCGATATTTTCGCGCAAAAAGAAAAGGGGTAATAGAGCACAGATCTTCAATATCGTAAAAAAACATTCTAAGGTAAAAAGTCTTTTTGTAAAATCAAGAATCGGTACGGGCGATGCGGCATCAACGGCCATGATAAGCGGTGGAGTTTTAGGGATCGTAGCACCCTTTAATACAAAAAACAATTACAGCATCGACGTTTTGCCCGTATTTGAATATCCGATATTTGAATTTTTCGGCAAAATAATATTTAAAACCAATATTTTTCACGTTTTGATTGCAGTATTAAAAATTTATGGGGGAATTTTAAAATGGAAAAACATCCGATAGAGAACATAATGGCATCTACAATGGAAAATCTCAATAACATGATCGACGTTGATAAAGTTATCGGCAACGCGGTGATATCACCGGACGGTGCAACGGTAATTCCAGTTTCACAGATAGCCTTTGGATTTGTGTCAGGCGGTGGAGAGTATGAATTTTCACAAAGCAAAAACGAAGATTTTCCTTTTCTTGGCGCATCTGGTGCAGGCGTTTCAGTAAAACCAAGCGGTTTTTTGATAATTTCGGGCGATAACATAAGATTTTTGCCAATTCAAAAAAATACAAGTTACGATAAACTTATAGATCTTGTTCCGCAAGTAATGGAACAAATTAAGAAAATTTCCAAAAATGAATCAGAATTCGAATGATGAATTTGCGTAAAATAGAATCAAATCGATTCTATTTTTTTGTTTTAAGGAGTTTTTTATGAAAAAAATATTTTCGGCAATTATGATTTTTGTTTTTGTTGCCGTACTGAATATAAAAACAGAGGCAGTTTCGGCATCTTCTTATACCGTAATTGAACAGTCGTCAGGCAGAATCCTTTATCAATCAAACGGTGAAGGAAAAATGCCGATGGCCAGTACTACTAAAGTTATGACGGCAATTCTTGTAATTGAAAATCTTGATTTAATGAAAGAGTATGATATTCCCGATGAAGCGGTGGGGATAGAAGGATCGTCAATTTATCTTAAAAAAGGTGAAAAATTGACGGGCGAAGAACTTTTATATGGACTTATGATGGCTTCGGGCAACGATGCCGCATACGCACTTGCAATTATTACGGCAGGTGATAGTAAGTCGTTTATAAAAATGATGAACGAAAAAGCACAACAGTTGGGTTTAAAAAATACACACTTTGCTGATCCATGCGGACTTAAATCGGAAGGACATTATACGACAAGTAATGATCTCGCCCGTCTTTGTGCCTATGCTATGGATAACGAGGTCTTCAAAAAAGTGGTATCTACTCAAACTTACCAAATTCGCGGAAATAAAGAAGGAGAAGTTCGTCATCTTTATAACAAAAACCGTATTTTAGGCGAAGTTGAAGGTGGCGACGGAATCAAAACGGGCTATACTCAAAGGGCAGGCAGATGTTTATGCTCATCGGCAACAAGGGGAAATATGCAAATAATTTGTGTAGTGCTCAATGATTATAACTGGTTTAATGATTCCAAAATGCTTATAAATAAGGCTTTTAACGAATATTCATGCGTGCAGATATCGAGAAAAGATGAAATTATAACTTCTGCAAATATTTTTGACAGATTTTTGAAAAAGTGTGATATAATAACAAAAGAAGATATTTTCTACCCATTGAAAAAGGGCGAAATGCTCAAGGCAAAATATGAACTTTCTCTTGAAAAGGATGCGCCTGTTAAAAAAGGTGACAGTGCAGGCAAGATCGATTTCTTTCTTGATGATAATTTAGTTATAACCGTGCCTTGCGTTTTCAATGAGGATATAGGAGGATAAATATGAGATTGCAGAAATATATGGCTGATTGCGGTGTTGCTTCAAGGCGCGCTTCAGAACAGTTGATTTTAGAAGGCAGGGTAACCGTAAACGGCGTAACCGTTACGGAACTGGGCACGAAAGTTGAAGAGGGGGATAAGGTTCAGTTTGACGGTGTAACCATTACCCCTCAAAAGAAAAAAGTGTACATAATGCTTTATAAGCCTGATAAGGTTATGAGCACCGCATCCGATCCCGAAGGAAGAACGACGGTTCTTGATTTAGTTGATGAAAAAGTGCGTCTTTATCCCGTTGGTAGGCTTGACTATCATACCGAAGGTCTTATTCTTCTTGTGAACGACGGTGATGCGGCATATCATCTTACACATCCCAAATTTGAGATAGAAAAGGAATATCTTGCGGTTATACAAGGTGAGATCTCAAGGGAAGAAGTTTTAAAACTTCAGGCAGGTGTTATTATTGACGGTGAAAAGACCGCAGAAGCAAAGGTGCGCGTAACGGAAATAACCGACCACACAACAAGTCTTTCTGTTATTATTCACGAGGGCAGAAACAGACAAGTAAGAAAAATGTTTGAAGCCATAAACAAAAAGGTTATTCATCTTACCCGTGTGCGCCACGGTGAACTTATGCTTTCAGGATTAAAACCCGGTCAGTGGCGCCATCTTACCGATAAAGAAATAGAATACCTTGAAAATATCAAATAATTGCCAAAAATCGCTTGCCAAAAACGATATTTATGTGTTATTATAAAGTGCGACAATTTTTGAACTAATGTTATGCTTTTGGTGTAATGCAAGCCAAAAACGCATACGACGAAAGGGCCGTAAATGGGCAATTTAGATTTTGTTTTTTTATTGCATAACTTTTTTAAGGTAAAGGTTAAAGACCTTTATACTGTCATTCTTTGTTTTAATAAGCACAACTTAAGCGCATATGTATAGAAGCGCTCTGTTGTGCTTTTTATTTTAAAAAATTAAAGTGTAAAACACTTAAGATACAGTGAGGTGAAAAAAATGGTTTCAACGTTTCAAATGCTGGTTGTTACCGATAAACTTAACGTTTGGGATTCGTTAAAGGTTACCGGTATTGGCCTTCTGGTTGTTTTTGCAGTGCTTGCGATCATTATTGTTCTGATTGAAGCATTACATGCCGCTTTTAAGGAAAGAAAAAAAGAGGATGTTAAGCAAGAAACAACTCAAGCAAAAGAACCCGAAAAGCGTATTTCAGCAGGTGTTATGGCTGAGGTACCCGAAGCAACAGATGCAGATAAAGATGGTGACTTTATTGCCGCAATTTCTGCCGCTATTACCTGTGTTACCGGTAATTCGGATTTCAAAATCAAATCAATTAAAAAAGGTTAATTATTTAGGAGGAAAAATAAAATGCGTAAATTTAATGTAAATGTAAATGGAAAAATATATGTTGTTGAGATCGAAGAGACCGGTGCAGCAGCACCCGTAACTCAGGCAGCGGCACCTGCACCTGCTCCCGCAGCAGCACCTGCAGCAGCACCTGCACCCGTTGCAGGCGGCGCAGTAAACGTTGAAGCTCCCATGCCCGGCACTATTCTTGACGTTAAGGTTCAGGTTGGCGCAGCAGTTAAAGCAGGTGACGTTCTTTGCATTCTTGAGGCTATGAAAATGGAAAATGAAATCCTTGCACCTCAGGACGGAACAGTTAAGTCAATCGTAACAAAGGGTACCACTGTAAATACCGGCGATGTTCTTGTTGGCCTTGAATAATTACGGAGGCTTAATATGAACTTTGTGGCATTACAGTCTGCAAGTTCTATTGATATTTTAGAAACTCTTAAGACGCTTTGGTCAGAGAGTGGAATTTGCAGTATTTTTACTGATTTTACAGGTGGCGGTTGGCAGACACTTGTAATGATATTTCTTGCCTGCTTCCTTTTATATCTTGCAATAGGCAAGCAGTACGAGCCTTTGTTGCTTGTTCCCATTGCTACCGGTATGCTTTTGGCAAACGTAGGCGGCGGCGAAATATTTAACCCCCAATGTTTTGAAGGCGGACACGTTAATTGGGCGGCTTTTAGCGGCCATGGCGCAGAAGTCAACGGAGAAATGATAAAAGCAGGTCTTTTTGACTATCTTTATTTAGGCGTTAAACTTGGCATCTATCCTTGCCTTATTTTCATAGGCGTAGGTGCAATGACAGATTTCTCACCGTTAATTGCAAACCCCAAGAGCCTTCTTTTAGGCGCAGCGGCACAGCTTGGTATTTTCGGAACTTTCTTTGCGGCAAGTTTCTTCTTCCCGGCAAATGAAGCTGCGGCAATTTCAAGTATGGGCGGTGCTGACGGACCTACCGCTATTCTCGTTGCAAGTATCCTTGCACCTAACCGCCTTGCGGCAATAGCCATTGCGGCATATTCTTATATGGCACTTGTTCCTTTGATTCAGCCTCCTATCATGCGCGCTCTTACAACCAAAAAAGAACGCGAGATAGTTATGACACAGTTAAGACCTGTTTCAAAGCGTGAACTTATTATTTTCCCTATTGCAACAGCAACAGTAATTATTCTTATTTTGCCCTCAACTGCACCCCTTATTGGCTCATTGATGTTCGGTAACCTTTTAAGAGTTTGCGGTGTAACGGAACGTTTAAGCAAAACTGTTCAGAATGAACTTTGTAACATCGTTACGATCTTCCTTGGAACCACAGTTGGCGCAACAGCAGTAGGATCTTCTTTCCTTAGCGGAGAGACTTTCCTTATAATCATTATTGGATTGCTTGCTTTTGCAACAGGTACTGCAGGCGGTGTGCTTTTAGGAAAACTTATGTGCTGGCTTACAAAGGGCAAGATCAATCCTTTGATCGGTTCAGCAGGTGTTTCTGCAGTTCCCATGGCGGCGCGTGTTTCACAGAAGGAAGGTCAGAAGGCTAACCCCAAGAACTTCCTTTTAATGCATGCAATGGGTCCCAACGTAGCAGGTGTTATCGGCTCTGCAGTTGCAGCAGGCGTGTTGCTTGCAATCTTTGGTTAATGGAGGTATATTATGGCAAAAGTTTTAATTACAGATACAATTTTGCGTGATGC
>JAZULU010000233.1:0-12794 GCA_045603265.1 Clostridia bacterium | reverse complement strand
ACCATTTCATATAATAGTATATCTAATTCTTTTTGGTGGAAAATAACAAAACCTTGCCGTTTTGTGGCAGATAAACTTAAAAAGGGAATAAAGAAAGTTGCTTTTCTCAGAAAAGTTGCAAAAGGCATAAGAATGCTTTTCACTATCGGGCCAAAGGAAACTTTCAGAAAAGTAAGGAGAGTATTGCATTTAGGACCTGTTCGTAATTATTGTAAGATAAGTAAGGAGCAACGGGAAAAAGAAGAAAATACAACATTTTCTAAAAACGTAAAATTCAGCATTCTTGTACCCTTATATAATACGCCTATAAAATATCTGGATGATATGATCAGTTCTGTTTGCAATCAGACATATAAAAACTGGGAACTTTGCCTTGCTGACGGTAGTGATGATCAGCATGCAAACGTTGGCGAATTTGTAAAAGAACTGGCTGCTAAAGATAACAGAATAGTTTATAAGAAACTTGAAGAAAATATGGGTATTGCAGGAAATACCAATGCTTGTATTGATATGGCAACAGGCGATTATATTTGTTTGTTTGACCATGATGATGTGCTTCATCCATCGGCACTTTATGAAAATATGATTGCTATATGCGATCACAATGCTGATTTCATTTATACTGACGAGGCTGTTTTTGAAGGTAATGATATAAAAAATGTTATTATTTTCCACTATAAGTCTGACTTTGCGGTGGACAACCTTCGTTCAAATAATTATATTTGCCATTTCTCATCTTTCTCAAGAGAGTTGTTGGAAAAAGCAGGCAGATTCCGCCATGAATATGACGGCAGCCAGGATCACGATATGATTCTTCGCCTTACCGAAAATGCAAATAAGATATTCCACGTTAGAAAACTTTTGTATTTCTGGCGATCACATAAGGCATCAGTTGCATCGGATATTAACTCCAAACCCTATGCCATTGAAGCAGGTAAAAGGGCGGTGCATGATAGTATTGTGAGAACAACAGGCCGTGAATGTACGGTAGAAAGTTCGCGTGCATGTCCAACCATTTATAACATCAATTTTGATTTGATTGATTTACCTTTGATCTCAATCATAATTCCAAACCGCGATCATCTTGAAGAACTTGAAAAGTGCATAAGTTCAATACTTTCAAAGACTACTTATGGTAATTATGAGATAATCATAATGGAAAATAACAGTACCGATCAAGATCTCTTTGATTATTATAAGCAGATTCAAGCAAATTACGAAAACATACGGGTTGTTTATTATGAGGGTGAATTCAATTATTCCGATATTAACAACAAGGGCGTAAAAGAGGCTAAGGGCGAATATATTGTTCTTCTTAATAACGATACTTCCGTTATTTCCCTTGATTGGCTTGAACAACTTCTTATGTACGCACAGCGCGATGACGTTGCGGCAGTTGGTGCAAAATTGCTTTATCCTGACGATACCATTCAGCATGCAGGCGTTATTATCGGTCTTGGTGCAGATAGGGTTGCCGGACATGAAAATTATCGCGTGCACAATGAAAACGTAGGCTATATGGGCAGATTGTGTTATGCCCGTAATACCAGCGCAGTTACTGCGGCATGTCTTATGATCAAGAAGTCTGTTTATGAAGAAGTGAACGGTCTTGATACAGGCTTTGCAGTTGCGTATAATGACGTGGACTTCTGCTTGCGTCTGCGTGAAAAAGGTTATCTTAATGTAATTACTCCCATGGCGGAACTTTATCATTATGAGTCGATAAGCCGCGGAAGTGATACGGATAGCGAAAACAGAGAGCGTTTCAATATGGAAGCGGAAAAATTCAAGGAGCGTTGGAAGAAAATTCTTGAAGAGGGCGATCCCTATTATAATCCTAACTTCTCATTGGATCATTCCGACTACAGATTGAAATAAGAATTGGAGAGATTTTTTTGAAAAATAACTTTTTTAAAGATATGAAAAAATATTCTCCCTTGCTTTTGAATCTTGCAGGGAAGGATTTTAAATTAAAATACCGCCGTTCTGTTCTTGGCATATTGTGGAGTATTTTAAATCCGCTTTTTACCATGCTCGTTATATCACAGGTATTTGGTGTTTTGTTAGCAAGAGGTAATGAAAAATTTGCCGCATACTATATTGTAGGTTGGTCTATATGGAACTTCTTTGCTGAATCAACAAACCTTTCAATGGCATCTATTTTGCAAGGCGCACCGCTAATAAAGAAGGTTTATATTCCCAAATATATTTTTCCGTTGGAAAAATGTTTATTTGCACTTACTAACTTTGCATTCAGCCTTATAGCCGTAATTTTTGTAATGTGTTATAAACAAGCCTTTGACGGTATTTTAAGCGGAACTATATTATTGGCACCCATACCGGTATTATTGTGCTTGATATTTAATGTTGGATTAAGCCTTTTATTAAGTGCACTTACCGTATTTTTTAGGGACGTTCAGCACCTTTACGGCGTACTTCTTACTGCGTGGATGTATCTTACTCCCATCATTTATCCCATGGAAATGCTTGATGGGCACACAATGTTACAAAGCATTGTTAAATTAAATCCCATGTATTATTATGTAGAATATTTCAGAAGCGTCGTAATGTATGGCACAGTTCCCGATCTTACTTTTAATCTTATAACCATTGCCATTTCTTTGGTAACCCTTATCTTTGGTGCTTTTGTGTTTTCCAAGGCACAAAAGAGATTTATTCTTCATATTTAAAGGTGAGTTGTAATGAATAGTGAAAATGCAGTTGAAATAAGAGATGTTGAAATGCACTTTAACATGAGCAAGGAAAAACTTGAAAGTTTAAAGGAATATTTTCTGCGCCTTGTTACAAAAAAACTTATGTTTGAAGATTTCGTTGCTGTAAACGGTGTAAGTTTTGATATAAAAAAAGGTGATGTTTTCGGAATTGTTGGTCTTAACGGCTCAGGAAAAAGTACCATGCTTAAGATAATTTCCGGAATTCTCACTCCTTCAAAGGGTACGGTTGAAACGCAAGGCACCATTGCACCGCTGATCGAACTTGGCGCAGGATTTGATATGGACCTTACTGCAAGAGAAAATATTTATCTTAACGGCTCGGTTTTAGGATACTCCAAAAAGTTTATGGATGAAAAGTTCCAGGAGATCGTTGAGTTTTCGGAAATGCAGGATTTCCTTGATACGCCAATGAAAAACTATTCTTCAGGTATGGTTGCCCGTATCGGTTTCGCCATTGCAACTATTACCCGTCCCGATATTCTTATCGTTGATGAAATTCTTGCAGTTGGTGATTTCCGTTTCCAGGAAAAGTGCGAAAAGCGTATTAACAGCATGATCAACGATGAAACTACAGTTATTATTGTTTCTCACACCATTGAGCAGATCGAACGCCTTTGTAAGCATTGTGCATGGCTTGAAAAGGGCAAACTTAAAATGATAGGCGATGCTCAGGAAGTTTGTAAAGCCTATAGAAATCAATAATAGGTAAAACCCCTGCAGAAGCAGGGGTTTATTTTATGTAAAAAAGAAAAAGCACCATTTGGTGCTTTTTTAGGAAAACTTATTCTTCTTCCTCTTCTTCTTCCTCTTCGCTGGATTCATTTTCCATTTCGGCCATAACCTCAAGGGAATCCTCTACGGTGTCGGGAAGCATATCCTCGTCATCGTAATCGTCGATGGAATCGTCGCCCTTATCTTCCTGCGACATACGTTTAATACGGCAGGCGTAGCAAATTTCTTCACCTTCTTCAAGGTAGTTTTCATTGCACTCAGGACAAAGCTTATAATCATCGTCAAGTTCAAGCTCGGGCTGGCCCTGGATTTTTCCCATATCAACTAAGCAAACTTTGCAAAACTGTTCAGTTTCTTCATTAATATAGTTAAGCATACATCTGGGACATTTTATATACACAAAAATTCACCTCGGCTTTATTTTAATAAATCGTAAACATTATATGTGATTTTATATAAATTGGCAAGCGAAATTTTTATCACTTACACATCACTTTATTTTTTCCACGTTGCCGGCATGAAAAGTATTAACATAGGATATATTTCAAGTCTGCCTAAAAGCATTGCAAAGGACAGTAATATCTTTGAAAAATCCGTGTATTGGCTGAAATTAGAGAGGTCTCCGAAAAAAGGACCTACGTTGTTAAAGGTTGCTGCCACCGCTGAAAAATTTGTTTCCATGCTAAATGGTTCAAAGGATAATAAAAGAAACAATGTTAAAAAGCAGAAGGTATATAAGGCAAGATATGAGAGTACGGCAAAAATTGTTTCCATATCAAGGGCTTTGCCTTCGAAGCGGACTGATTTTACGGTTCTGGGGTAAAGCACCTGCCTTATTTTGTTATGGACTGCTTTGAAAAGGATTACAACGCGTGAAACTTTAATTCCGCCTGCGGTTGAGCCTGCACAAGCGCCCACAAACATAAGTATAAGCAATATAGCTTTTGAAAGTGAAGGCCACATGTTTGCGTTTGCTGTTACATATCCTGTGGTACTCATATATGAGGTAACCTGAAATGCTGAGTGCCTTAATGCCTCGCTAAAGGAGGAGTATTGGGGCAGAATATTCAGGGCAATAGCTATTACGGAAACTATCATTATTGAAAAGTATGCCCAAAATTCCTGGCTTTTAAGTGATATCTTAAATCTGCCTATCAGTATAAAAAAGAAAAGGTTGAAGTTTATACCAAATATGAACATAAACACCGTTATTACCCATTGAATATAAGGGGAATAGGATGAAATGCTGTCAGCATAAACGCCAAAGCCACCTGTTCCTGCTGTGCCTAAAGTGTGAATAGCACTTTCAAAAACGGGCATTTTACCAAATAAAAGCAGGATAAACTGTAAAAGCGTAAGGGCTATGTATATAATGTATAAGATACGTGCAGTCTGCCTTGCTTTAGGCACAAGTTTACCAACGACGGGACCCGGCATTTCGGCACGGAGCATGTGAATAGATCTTCCCGATACGGTGGGTAAAAGTGCAACTAACAAGACAAGAACACCCATACCGCCTATCCAATGGGTAAGTGAACGCCAGAAAAGATTACCGTGGCTTAAAACTGCAGGATCTTCAAGAATTGTTGCACCTGTTGTTGTAAAACCGCTTATTGTTTCAAAAATACTGTCAATATACGAAGGAATCTCACCGCTTAAAGTAAAGGGCAAAGCACCTACAAGAGATAAAATTATCCAAGCAAGGGCTACTGTTACAAGACCTTCTTTTGCAAAAAATACGTCATCTTTAGGCTTGAAGAATAACGAAACACCATAAAGCGCACCTGCCAGGATTGCGGCAAGAAGAAGCCACAATCCTTCTATTTCCATATAGACAAGAGAAACGGCGGCTGAAGCCAACAAGCAAAGCGCGCCTACACCAAGGATCTGACCTGTGGTGTGGATTACCATTTTATAGTTCATAATAAAGTCCTTTATTTAAGTATGTCTGAAAGTTCCTGGATCCTTCTGTCGGCGGCAATTATTATTACCTTATCACCTGAAAGTATTACATCGTTACCGGTGGGAATAATCGGCTTTTTGTTGCGGATAATTCCGGCAATAAGAATATTTTCCTTTAAACGCATATCTTTAAGGGACGTGTTAAGACATTCAAATTCTGCCGTAACCTTAAATTCAATGGCCTCCACGTGATCGTCCATAAGTCGATAAAGAGTTTCAATGTTGCTGCCTAAAGAGTTCCTTAAAGCGCGTGCATAGCCTACAAGCAAGTCTGAAACGGTTTTTTTGGGAGAGATAATTGTATCAAGACCTAAATTTTCCGAAAGCGTATGCAATTCATCGCGGTTGATTTTTGTAATTACTTTAGGAACGTTAAATGATGTGGCAAGAACGGAGATAAGGATATTTTCTTCATCTATTCCGGTAAGGGAGATAAATGCAGAAGTATCTTTTATGCCTTCTTCAAGCAAAAGTTCCTGTTGAGCACCGTCACCTAAAACGATATCGGCTTTAGGCATTTCATCCGAAAAACGCTGGCAAACTTCAGGATCTTTATCTATTATTTTTACGCTGCTGCCATCAGCAATAAGCATTTTTGTAAGATAGTAGGCGATTCTGCTTCCGCCTAATATCATAATATCCTTTGCTTGTTTCTGATATACGTTAAGTTCTTTAAAAAGTTTAAGTATTTCGGAAGAAGTTGCGGTAATACCTATTTTGTCACCGCCTTTAAGAACGAAACTTCCGTTGGGGATAAATACGTCGTCACCACGCTGAACGGCACATACAAGCACTTTCGCACTGAATTTTTCACGCATTTGAATAAGTGACAATCCGTCGAGCACGGAATCGGGCTTAAGGCTGAACTCGATCATTTCAAAGTTGCGACGTGAAAAATGTTCGATTTTTTCTGCGGATGGGAATTTTAAAATATTATAAAGTTCCTGGGCAGCCAGCATTTCGGGATTGATCGCCATGTTAAGATCAAGTTCTTGTCTTAAAAAAACAAGACTTTGATAGTTATATTCTGGATTGCGGATTCTTGCTATGGTGTGTTTTGCACCAAGACGTTTTGCAAGAAAACATGAAAGCATGTTTGTTTCATCGGAACCTGTTGCCGCAATATACAATTCAGCGTCATCAATACGGGCCTCTTTAAGAGTTTCACAATCGGTGCAGTTTCCGCTGACACCGATAATATCGTGTATGTTTGCAGTTTCTTCAACTACTGTAGCATTTATATCAAGGGCAGTTATATCATGACCTTCGTTTACAAGACTTGCTAAAATTGTTGAGCCTACTTTGCCGCAACCGGAAATAATAATGTTCATGTAAGTACCTTCTTAATTTTTTTATTTAGTATATCACTATTTTATTAAATGCGCAACATCCGTGACAGTTAAAATATTATTTTTTACAATAAATTTAATTTCATAGTCAGCGTAACACATGGCATAAGTACGTTCATCCTCCTGATATGAAGGGCGCGGATCGTTTTTGAGCATGGATGTTACGGTATCGTGTATATTTTCAGGAAGTTTTTCTAAAAGGTTTTTTGGAAAATCTACTTCAAGTGAGTAATCAAGCATTATATCGGCAAAACCGCATTTCGCTTCGGGATGACTGTCGGTATAAGCGATATATGGCTTTATATCAAAAATGGGTGTGCCTGAAAGAATATCCGCACCGCTAACGTATAAAACAGTTCCGCGGTTATTGGTGTGTTCGATCTTTTCAAGTTTTACCGAGGAAAGACCTATTGGATTGGGCCTAAAGGGCGAACGTGTTGCAAAAACACCAACTCGCTTATTTCCGCCTAAACGCGGAGGGCGAACACAAGGCGACCATTCTGTTTTTGTGTTTTCGGAAAATTGCCATAATAGCCACAAATGGGAAAAATCCTCGATACCGCGAAGTGCCTCTTGTACGCGATATTCCTTTTCAAAAACAATTTGCGAGATCATTTGAGGGACAAGTCCGCTTTGACGCGGAATCCCGAATTTGTCAACAAAATCGTTGTAGATATGTGCAATTACTTTTAAATTCATTTTATCCATTAAAGTGTTACCCCGAACTTCTTTCTGAAATCTGATGGCGTCATGCCGTTCTTTTTCTTAAAACTCGATGAAAAACTCAGTGAACCCGAAAAACCTATTTTTACGGCAATTTCGTCTATAGAAAGGGTGCTTGAAAGCAATAACTGTTCTGATACGGCGATGCGATAGTTTATAACGTATTTATGCAGAGTTATGCCGTTTGATGCTAAAAAAAGTTTATTAAGATAGTAGGGGTGGTAGCCTACAAGTTCGGCAAGCGTAAAATTATCAACGTTACCGCTGTAATTTTTATGTATGTAATCCATAACCGTTTCAATGGCCTCATCTGAACGTGAATCGTCAGAAGTTGATACTGAACGGACAATGCTTACAAGGCACTCTTTAAACAGTGCCGAAATTCTCTCTTGATAAAACGGCCTTTTTGTAGTATTTTCAAAAAGTATCTTTTCAAGGATATTATATATTGCGGAATTTCCGGTGCAAACGATTGGTTCGTTAAGCATGGGACAGTCTTCAAAAAATATTTTTTCGGGAAGTTCGGGTTTAGGTGAATCAGCAAGATAAACAACTTCAAAAGGCGTCGTTCTATTACTGTTTTCGGCAGTAAAATCAAAGTTTATTGAAATAAGGGTTGTTACATCTTGCGTTAAAAAGCAATATTCTGTGCCGGGTTGCCACAGAAAACATGTGCCTGATGAAAAACTATATTCTTTGCCGTTTATAAGTATTTTTCCGTCACCGTCGATAACGTAAAAAAGACGGCTGTCAAGATTTAAACAAGGGCGCCCGCTTTTTAGCATTATCTTATATGCAAAACGTACAAAAGGTGATACTTCAATAAATTTCATTTATAGCCTCACAGTTATATTTAGTGATATAATTATAATCCATATTTTCAATAATTGCAATTATTTGTTGACAAATTTGTTTTGATATGTTATGATATTTATAGTTATGAGGGAGTAGTTCCGTGTTATGCACGCGATATTACCGTCAGCACAGGGGGTTTTCCTCCTCGGGATATCTAAGGATAAGACTCATATGCAGGCGTACGCTGCATATGGGTTTTTTGTTTTTCTCATAACTAACATAAAAAAAGGAGATTGAAAAAATGAAAACAAAAGTAGGAAAAATTATTGCTATTGTAGTTGTTGCAGTTATCGTTATCGGCTTGCTTTCAACATGCTTTACAGTTGTTCAGGCAGGTCATACCGGCGTTGTACTGACCTTTGGTGCAGTATCCGATGAAGTTCTTAACGAGGGTATCCACTTTAAAATACCTTTTGTTCAGCAGGTTTTACAGATGAATAACCGTACACAGAAGATCGAAACTCAGGGTACGGCATCATCAAAGGACTTGCAGATCGTATCTTACGTTGTTGCAGTAAACTATAGGGTAAATACCACCGCTTCTGCGGACCTTTATAAAAACGTAGGTACTGATTACGGTAACGTTATCGTTGCTCCTGCTATTCAGGAAAGCATTAAGGCTGTTACGGCACAGTTTACTGCCGAACAACTTATTACCGAGCGTCAGAACGTAGGAGATAAGATCAAAGAGGCTTTAGGTGAAAAGATAGGCACTTATGGCATCACCGTTGAAATATTCAACATTGTAAACTTTGATTTCTCCGATGAGTTTAATGCGGCAGTTGAAGCAAAACAGACGGCTCAACAGCAGGCACTTAAAGCTGAACAGGACCTTGCAAGAATCGAAGTTGAAGCAAAACAGAAGGTTACTCAGGCTCAGGCTGAGGCCGACAGTATCCGTGTTATCCAGGAAGCACTTTCCGCTGCACCCGATTACGTTGAGTACATTAAGTGGAATAAGTGGAATGGCGAACTTCCCAAGGTTATGACTGATGGTGGAGTTATGGTTGACGTTGGCTCTGTAACAGAATAACAAGCACAAAAAATCCTTAAAACTGCGGGTTACGTCGCCACAAGCTACATTTTACGCTTTCCGTCTTTTTAAGACGAAGAGCTTTTTTGATTCCGCTGTGGCTCCTCTTTCCAAAAAAGCAATACTGCTTTTTCGGGGCCCGATAATTATTTGGCTATTTGATTTTTAAGTTTTTTTGCACTTGTTGGTGCCTGGTAAGAAAGCACAAAAAATCCTTAAAATTGCGGAGAAAGTTTTTTCTTTCTCCGTTTTTTATTGATGATAAAATCTCCTTGAAATATGGCGTATACATCTTGAAATATTGTGTATACATAATGTTGACATTGCAGATAGAAAAAGTATATAATTTAATCATAAAAAAACGTTGGAGAGGGATAATTTAATGGTATTTGAGAAATTAAAAGAAGTTTCGGAAAGAAATCTTAAATTGGTGCCTCAAAGTGCCGTGAAGTGTGCCTTTTATGAGATTGAATTATAAAGGAGAAAAATAATGATTAAATTTGGCATTTCTGATGGCTATAATAAAACCGCTACCCTTAATGGCGAGAATCTGATAAAACTTTATATGGCCAAAAACGAAGGCGAAAGCTGTGTTATTTCGGTTTTGTCGGAAGAAGATATTGAAGATGCAGAGATTACCGTTAATGAAAGCTATGATAATATTTTAGTTGAAACAGAAAAGGAATACTTTATTTCCTGCAAGGGCAAGATGTACCCCGATCCTCTTGTGCCGACAAAGAAGGTTAGCATTAAGGCAAATGAGCTTACGAGCATTCTTGTGCGCTTTACAACGAAAAGGGAAACTGAAGCAGGGGAATATAAATATACGGTTTCCTTAGAAAACATTACCTTTAACGTTGAAGTTAAGGTGTGGGATTTTGCTCTTCCCGAAGAGTACGTTATAAACGTTTCGATGGATCTTTATCGAGATCAGATTGCAAGGATGCATAACGTTGAAGACGATGAAGAGGAAACGCAAAGACTATATGAAGCATATTATGAAAAATTATTGCAATTTAGGGTAAGTCCATTTGTTTTGCCTTATGATATTCTTGATGAAAGAGCAGATAAGTTTATGTCAGATCCTCGGCTTACTGCCTTTAACTGCGATAAGGACGTTTCTGCAGATGATGAAACTCTTAAAAAATATCACGAAAAACTTTCAAAAAATCCCAAGTGGATCAAAAAAGCAATGATATACCCCCTTGATGAACCGCTTACGAAAGAGCATCTTGATGTCCTCGTTACCGCTTGCGACCGCGCAAAAGAGCTTTGCCCCGGAATAAGGCGGACAACTGCTTTTTTTAGGGATATAGATTATGATGAGAACACCGATGAAATTGAGGTTATTCTTGATAATTGCGATCTTATTCTTCCAAAGCTTGCGTGCTTTAACGATGATTTTATTTATGAAAATCCACAAAATCTTGAGAAGTACGGCTCTTTCCAAAATAGAATGACAAAGGCAAAAGAAAAGGGCAAGGAGCTTTGGCATTACGTTTGCTGGGAACCGGGCAGACCTTACGTTAATTTGTATGTTGATGAATCAGGCCTTGATCACAGAATAATATTTTGGCAACAGCACCTTATAGGCGCAACGGGATTTTTATATTGGACAACCAATCATTGGCGTTTTGTTGAAAATCCCTGGAAAGATATGGCCACCGTACCTGATCTTTCGCCTGATGTCTTTGGTGACGGTTCTCTTTTGTATAACGGTAATGAAGTGGGAATTGATGGTGCTTGCGCTTCGGTGAGACTTGAAGCAGTCAGAAATGGTGTGGAAGATTGCGAAATGCTTCTTATTGCTGATGAAGTTTTAGGCAGAGATAAGGTGCTCGAAAAGGTAAGGTTAGTTACAAGTGACGTTATTACCTTTACCGAATCGCCCGAAGTTTTCAAAAAAGTTCGCAGAGAAATCGGCGATGCGTTAGAGGAAGCCTTAAAAGCACGATAAAAATTTCATAAACGAAATCCTGTGATTGGGTTTTTCTTCATCTTGAACACCGGGGATAGCGACAAAACAGAATAAATAAAAATTCCTCGGAGCGATCCGAGGAATTTTTTTAACTAAAACTTATAGGCGGTGTAATAACGAGCATTGGAAGTTCGGGAGTTGATCCGAATCCCATATTTTCAACCGTGATCATTTCAGGTCCGCGTTCGTTGCCAACGTGGGTAAGCCAGTTGTATCCGCCTGCTTTTCCTGCGTAAATTGTAACGTGGCGGGCAGGTGCACTGTCGGGTTTGTTATACTCTTTAAATATAACTATTGAACCGATGGGAATAGGCTCAGAGGGTGTGAATTTAACAACACCGCTTGAATATCTTGTTGCCGAGAAAGTTATTTTGCGTGAAAGACCCATTGCAACCCATTTTTCAGCACATTGACGCCAAGATTCTGCAAGGCAGGAATTTGTGGGACGGGGGATAGATGAAGTATCTATCTTTGCAACGTTGGGTAGATAATTAAAGTAAACGTAAGTTGCGTAAGATGCGCAAACCATGCCTCCGTTTTTACGGAATCTCTCAATATCGGGAAGCCCTTGTGCATTGGTTTCGTAGCCTGAAGTCTTACCATAATCGTAGCCAAGCCCCGAAAGGTAACCCATACCGGCCTTGTCTTTTCCTAAGATAAATTTCCACATGTTGCCGTCAGCACGGTGCTTTTTAAGATTATAACCGGTATATTCAAGGGCATCAAGGAAAACATTATCATTTATATCAAGATTGCTGTTAGGCTTATATGTTGGCTTTTGAGCAGTATCTGTTGTAGTTGGTGTTGGCACAGGAGTTGGTGTTGTAATAATTTCGGCACTTAAAAGGTCTTTTCTTATATAGCCGAAAGCGTTCTCACCGTAACTTACATAAAACCAACCGTCAACTTCTGTATATGCTTTAACTTCGGTATTTAGTTTAAGTGCAGCCAACTTTTTACCTTGTGTTGAAGGTGTACTGCGCACATTAACAGAGGCACTCTTTATATACATCACCGTAAACTTGCTGATATCAGGGGTAGGTGTCGGTGACGGAGTAGGCGTAGGCACGGGCGTTGGTGTAGGTATAGGTGTTGGTGTAGGAACAGGTGTAGCCGTTGGAATAGGTGTAGGTGACGGCATCTCCGTAACAATGGGAGTTTCTGTTGTAGGCGTTTCAGTTGCAGTAGGCTCCAAAGTAACAACATATTCGGTGGCTTCCGGTGTTTCTGTTATAACGGGTGTTTCTGTAACGGCCGGTGTAACCACTTCGTTATTTGTTTGAGTATCGCATGCTGAAGCAATAAATATAAGCAACAGCATCATCATAAGTGAAATAAGTTTTTTCATAATCTTTCTCCTTAACATAAGGAGTATAGCAAAATATAAAAAATATGTCAAATAAAAAAAGTCCTCGGAATTTTCCGAG
>JAZULU010000232.1:0-7731 GCA_045603265.1 Clostridia bacterium | reverse complement strand
TTCGCTTTAAGTGCGATTCTGGCATAAAGAATAATTATTTCTATTTCAGGTGCAACAATATATACTTGCGTAACATTATGAAGAATTCGTGTTTCAATAATTTTATTTTCCAACGGAAATTGATATTGTTTTACAAACTTTGTTCCGGTTATTATCTTATAATGCAAATGTATATGCACAAGTTTGCCTGTATCAAAGTCAAAGCCTATCCACTCATCAACATCTGCATATATAGCACTCTTTTGCGGTTGAAATTTTATATATTTTGCTTTATTTAATTCTTTTTCTGCTAAATCTTTATATTCATCAAGAACAAAAACATCTAAGTCCGTTAAGCCATCCAACCCCTCCACAAGATGTTCGTTACTTTTCCAATGACAATACATAATACCTGCACTATTCCATGCATCAAACAATGTTTTACAAATAGCTAACATTTTAATCCTCCCTTTTGTGCTTCTTCCTCATCATTTTTTTCCACAAATACAGAGATTAACATGAGTATTAAATGATTCGGGACACCATTATAAGTTATAGCACCGTACTCATAAATTAATTCCGATATAACCATAGCAATGGAAAAATATTTAAACATTTTATGTTGGCTTTTATTTTTGAACAATTTATATAAAAGATATCCATAAAACGAATAATATAATATCATACCAACAATTCCGTGATTACACATAAGTTCAAGAAAATTATTATGTGTATACATACCAAATCCACTTACAGCAGTAAACATATTCAAGCCGTAACCAAATATCGGATGATCAGTCCACAAAACCATTGCTTTCTCACGCATAGCTTCTCTAACCATTGCACTTGTATCAGCACTTACAGCATTTCCCGTTTCATATTCAATAACTGTTTCAAATCTATATCCTATATTATCGTATAAGAATGGTACGTTCATCAATAAATAATATCCGAGCAACATGACGAAAACGCCAATTATCGTAGTTATAATCAAATGAGAACGACCCTTTTTATCTTTCTTTTGTATAAATAAAATATACAGCATAAAAAACGGAATCAAAAGATTTTTTCGACTTCCCGCAAGAACAAGACCATACATCTGCAATGCAAATGCCAATGCAAAAGCTAACTTAACTGTCTTCTTTTTATTTGTTAAAATAATATATGCAGAAGCACATGCCGCTATCATATATATGGCAGCAAAAATATTTGCGTTACCCGTAAGTTCATTACCAAAACGCTTAGTGGTATCATTTAACGCATCATACTCCGCAACATAACCTGAAAAAATAAGATATAGCATCAAGAAAACAGAGCCTATTGACATACAATAAAGCACCATTTCGATTTCTTTTTTTTCTTTTACTGCAATGGTAACCGATACGCCTATTCCTAATACTACCACAAGAGTTTTTAACACACTAATTGCAGAAGAAATATTACTTTCTACAAACAAAATAGAAGCACCGCAAAGAAGTATAAATAACGAATACCATATAAGATATGAATTTATCTTGATATTCCTATTGATAATTATATCTAAAGCTGCGAAACCAAGCATTGCTCGTAAACACAAACTTGCAGTAATAGAAAATAGGCTGTTTATATAAGTTGCATATATCATTATGCCATATACGCATATAAAAAACAACGACCATTTTCTAAAATCAATCATTGTTTTTTTATCACGAGTTACATTAAATTTCATAAAACTCCTATTTAACCAATGGATATTTTTCACTCATATATTCTAAAAAATCATTATATCCATTAAACATTGGTTCCTTTTCCAAAAACAGTTCTAATGACTTCTCATAATTTCCCACATTTCGCATCTGTTTTTCTTCAAAATCTTCCAATTTTTCCGTTTTTTTCTCAAATAACCAAAAAAATTCACTAAATGCTTTTTTAGGTGGAATTTGATTCATCCTTAAAACATAACATCTATAAAGTTCTTCTGCTTCAAATAACTGTGCATCAAGACGCTTTTTATGATAATCTTCAATCCTGATTATAGGCTTGGCAGGATTGCCTGCTACAACCCAACCGGATTCAACATCCTTATTAACAAGACTGTTTGCACCGATAATGCAATTATCACCTATATGTACCCCCTTCAAAATGGTGGCGTTCATACCGATAAAAACATTATTACCAATAACAACTTCACCGCAAGAGCCAAGAACGTCACCGTAGAGTCCTTTAAGAACGCTCCAATCATACCCATGTGTAAGTATCGTTACACCTCGCGTAATTTGAACATCATTACCGATAGATATCATCCACGGACGAGTAACATCAATAAAAGTTTTTGTAGGTTCAAAAACAATCGTTCTTTCGCCAATATGTGCTCCTAATTTTCTATAATAAGCAACAAATTCTTCTGAACAACTTTTTTCTTTTAGAATCAGTTTTCTTACAAAGCTTCGCAAGCTCATTATTTTTTCTCCTTCGCTGTTTTAATGATAAAGTTTTCCCACGCATCTATGGTTTTATTCATATCGAATCTTTCTTTTACTGAAACAGCTTTTTTTCCGCAACTAATAGCAAATTCTCTATTTTCTATCATTCTTATAATAGCGTCAGATAATTGTATGCTATCTCCGCACGGAACAATAAGACCATTCTCTTCATTATTTATAAGCATTCTCGCACCACCAGGAGAACAATCTGTACTTATGCATGGCAAACCAATAGTCATTGCTTCGAGCAACACATTAGGGATTCCTTCAAAATCAGAACTTAAAACAAACAATTCAGCATCTGAGATATCTTTTAACACTTGTTTTGACACACCATTAAAACGAACGTTGTTTTCAATTCCAAGTTCTTTAGCATACTGTTTGATTTTTTCTTCGTCTGGTCCATCACCATAAAAATCCAATATATATTCAGGGTATTTCGTGCAAACTATTTTAAATGCATCGAGCATTATATCTTGTCGTTTTTGTTTAACTTCAAAACGTCCTGAAAAAGCAATTTTCTTTTTTGCGCTTACATAATCGGCAAATATAGTTTCATCTTTAATAATAACCGGATTAGGTATTACAACACTCTTTTTTTGTAATTTCAAAGGGAAACATTCCTTTGCACCATTTGTTTGAAAAACAGCTCCCTCCGCAAATCTGTAAAAATAATAAATAAATCTGCCAACTTTATCTTTATGTTGATTTGGATCTGCTCTCTCAGAAACAATCACAGGAACATGTGCTAATTTCCCAGCAAGCGTAGCTAAAAAATTCGGTATAAATAAAAAGGAAACACATACATCCGCTTTTTCTTCTTTTAACACTTTTCTGATGTAATTAAGTTGTTGTAATCTTTTAACAAATTTGGTATTAAATTTAGGTACATCTATAATTTTTATTCTTTCATCAGTTTTTTGCACTGTCGGAATTGTATTTAAATTACAAATAGTTATATCATATCCCCTTTTAACAAGTTCATTTGCTACAATGCAAAGATTTTTCTCTGCACCACCATAGCTTAAACACAAAACATTAAATACTATTTTCATAAATATACCTCATGTATTTTCTTAAAAAACCGTCATACCAAACTGTTTATACGCTTTTATAACTGTTTTAATTTTTATTTTATCTAAACATTGCTCTTTGCAAAACTTATTTCTTTTTTGTTTAAATTCCGCAATTAGTTTTTTATCTTTAATTCCATTTCTTTTGATACGTAACAAGAAAACCATATATAACACAGGAAGAAAAACCGTAGGATACAACATCTTTTTTATGCCGTATATGTTGCTTATGCCTTGCATATTAAGTCTGTCTTTTTCACTATTGTGCCATTTATCTATCTTCGGATTGTGTTTTATAAAAATCATAGGATCGTATACATTATAAAAGCCATTATTTCTTACATTTGTTGACACATACAAACCTTCACTGCCATACATTATGTCCAAATATAACGGTTGAGAAAAACATTTTTTTCTAAAAAACACCGTCCCCTCATGAAAAGTGTACACGCTTTTTAGTGAATCGATTTCTTCACTTTTTGCAACAACGCTTTTACGTTCTCCAAATACTGTATCGATAATATTTGTCGTTAACGATGCTACTTTTGTATTTTTATCCAAATATGCTATGCTTTTCATAAAGAAAGTTTCATAACAATCTTCATGAATTTCAGCATCATCATCAAGAAAGAATACATATTCCCCTCTTGCTAAATCAAAGCAAATATTTCTTCCTAATCCAGCCCCACGATTAACGTCTTCTTTTTGGTAAACTATATCGTAAGATATACTTTTCTTTAATTCCTCAACAATTTGTTGCGTATCATCCATTGAAGCATTATCAACAATAACAAACTGTGTTTGGGGCGGTAACTTTGCCTGAGCACAACTTTCCACTGCATTTTTTAACTGTTGTGCTCGATTCATGGTTATAAGTGCTATCGTAAGTTTATACTCCATTTTTAACCCTCATTAATAAGTTGCTCATAAGTATCAACGTATTGGTCTAATACTACGTAATCAACATATTCATTTTTAACCTTTTCTATATTGGCTTCTGACATTCGCTTTCTTACGTCAGCCGGTTGCATTTTATTAAGTGCTTTTACTGCACTTTGCACGTCACCGACTTTTACAACTGCACCTCCATCATCGCCAATCATATCGGCATTTGCTGCCCAATCAGTTACAATACAAGGCAACCCCATAGCCATTGCTTCTGCCAACGCATTGGAAAAGCCTTCGCCACGGAAAAACGACATAAACAGAAAGACATCTGCATTTTTAAGTTCTTCTTTAACTTCTTCTCTATCTAAAGGCCCTGTAAACACAGCGTTTTTTAATGAATTTGCTTGTGCATATGATTCAATTTCGCCATCTGTTTTACCTATAAAACGAAACTGGATTTCAGGAAATTCCTTTGCAATTTCAAGTGCATCATAGGCACCCTTTGTTTTAATAACTCCGCCTACATAAATAACCGTTTTTATTTCGTCATTTATTTTGTGGCTATCAAGAAGTTCACTTGCAGAAATAAAATTAGGAATCAACTTCATAGGTGTCTTGGTTATTTTATTCAAATATTGAATCGTTTGATTATTAAGCACCATTATTAAATCGCACTTATTACAAAGTATCTTTAATACGAAATTTCCAATTTTGCCTTTTGTTGTTGTTGGCACGGTGCATCTGAAATGCATAATAAATTTTCTTTTTTTGCTTTTCGTTATTAAAGCACAAACATACTCACGAATCATTGAGAGTGTACGAGATGGTATGCAAGAATGTACCACAGCGGTTTCTTCATCCTTTAAAGCCTCTTTAAGCTGCTTCCATATATTTATACAGCGCTTTGCTTCAATAAAAAAACTTTTTCTCTGTTTGCTTCCAAAAACTTCTCTACCGCCAACAACTTTTTCATCAACAACTTTAACTTCCCACCCGTTTTTCAGTGTGGCATTCATCATTCTAACCGTCCAACCTGCTATTCCTCCTGCAGGAGGCGGAGTAGGTGCAAGTAACACAACCTTCATCTAAAACTTCCTCCACACCATTTTATCAACAATGCCGGTATATGATTGAATAATTTTTACAACTTTATCAGAAACGTTTTCTTCAACGTAATCCGGCACGGGAATTCCGTAATCACCGTTTTCATTCATTGCAACTGCGGTTTCAACAGCCTGAAGAAGGCTCTTTTCATCAATTCCTGCGAGAGTGAAGCAGGCTTTATCAAGTGCTTCAGGACGCTCCGTGCTTGTACGGATACAAATTGCAGAGATAGGCTTTCCGATACTCAAGAAGAAACTTGATTCTTCGGGCAGAGTACCTGAATCGGATACAACTGCAAAGGCATTCATCTGCAAACAATTATAATCATGGAAGCCTAATGGTTCATGCTGGATAACTCTTTCGTCAAGCTTAAAGCCTGATGCTTCAAGACGTTTCTTAGAGCGCGGATGGCAGGAATATAAAATAGGCATATCATATTTTTCCGCCATTTTATTTATTGCAGTAAATAAAGACACAAAATTCTTTTCAGTATCAATATTTTCTTCACGATGTGCCGAAAGAAGAATATATTTTCCTTTTTCAAGCCCAAGTCTTGCATGAATATCGCTTGCCATTATCTTATCAAGATTACTATGCAATACTTCTGCCATAGGTGATCCTGTAACGTAAGTACGTTCTTTAGGTAAGCCGCAATCTGCAAGATATCTTCTTGCATGTTCGGAATATGCAAGATTTACATCTGAAATTATATCAACGATTCTTCTGTTAGTTTCTTCCGGCAAGCACTCATCCTTACAACGATTGCCTGCTTCCATATGGAATATGGGAATATGTAAGCGTTTTGCAGGAATTGCTGAAAGACAAGAATTGGTATCACCTAAAATAAGCATTGCATCAGGTTTAATTTGATTCATCAGTTTATATGAGCAGTTGATAATATTTCCCACAGTGGCACCTAAATCGTCACCTACTGCATCCATATAAACATCAGGATCATCAAGTTCAAGATCTTTAAAAAACACTCCGTTAAGGTTATAATCGTAATTCTGCCCTGTGTGCGCAAGAATGCAATCGAAATACTTTCTGCATTTTTTGATAACTGCGGCAAGACGAATTATCTCCGGTCTTGTACCTACAATTATTAAAAGTTTAAGTTTGCCGTTATTTTTAAAAGAAATATCGCTATAATCTGTTTTAATATTCATCACTCTACCACCTCGAAAAAGGTATCGGGTTTTTGCGGATCAAAACTTTCATTTGCCCACATAACCGTTATTAAATCTTCTGTTTCGCTTAAATTAATTATATTGTGGGTATACCCCGGAAGCATATGCACTGCCTGAATTTTCTCTCCGCTTACTTCGAAATTCAAAACTTCATCGGTGCCGATTTTTCTCTGCTGAATAAGCCCTTTACCTGAAACCACAACAAAAAATTCCCATTTAGTGTTGTGCCAATGCTGTCCTTTTGTAATTCCCGGTTTTGAAATATTTACGCTGAATTGCCCGCACTTCTCGGTTTTGAGAAGTTCTGTAAAGCTTCCGCGGTCATCCTCATTCATCTTTAATGTAAAAGACACTTTTTCCTTCGGCAGATAGCTAAGATATGTACTGTAAAGCTTTTTTGCAAAGCTATTATCGGGAATTTCAGGCATGACGAGAGTTTGTGGCTGTATGCTGAACTTTTCAAGTAGCTCCACAATTTCACCAAGGGTTACTTTATGGGTTATAGGTGCGGCGCAGTATTTGCCGTTATTACAGAGAACCGCATTAATTCCATCAAACTCGCAACGATGTTCTTTGCCCTCAAGAGCGTCAAACATCTCGATTACAAGATCATCAATATAAAGAAGTTCAAGTTGAACCGTCGGATCGTTGACGATTATAGGCAGACCGTTTGCGATATTATTACAAAATGTTGCAACCGCACTGTTATAATTAGGTCTGCACCATTTGCCAAAAAGATTTGGGAAACGATAAACAAGCACCTTCACGCCCGTTTCTTCGCCATATGTAAACACAAGTTCTTCCCCCGCCTTTTTGCTTCTGCCGTAGTCGCTGTCATAACGACCGATACAGGTCGCCTGAATAGAGGAAGAAATCATCACGGGGCATTTGTTTCCGTGCTTTTTCAGCGTATCAAGAAGCTTGCTTGCAAAGCCGAAATTGCCCTGCATAAACTCCTCGGTATTTTGCGGACGGTTTACGCCTGCAAGGTGAAAAATAAAATCGGCTTTTGAACAGTATTCATCAAGGAGTGAAACA
>JAZULU010000231.1:0-6109 GCA_045603265.1 Clostridia bacterium | reverse complement strand
ACTCCTTTCGGAACACCTAAGTGTGAAGTTATCGAACTTACACCCGAAGGTGAAAATACACAGCACGTTGGTATTCTTAACAACTTTGCAGATGCTGTTCTCGGTATTGAAGAACTTTATGCTCCTGCTGCTGACGGTATTAAAGGCGTTACTCTTGCAAACGCTATGCTTCTTTCAAGCTGGACAAATGAAACAATTGATCTTCCTTTTGACGGTAAGAAGTTCTATGATCTTCTTCAGGATAAGATCAAAAATTCTACAGTTGTAAAGAAAGAAGTTAAATCAGCAGGTTCTGCAGACCTTTCAAACACATACAATAACTAAACGGAGATGATCTAACGTGTTTAGAACAGCGATTGTCGGTTGTGGTGGAATAGCACAGACTCATGCAACTTATCTTTCAAAGATGGAAAATGTTAAAATCGTTAGTGTATGCGATATTCTTCAGGAACGTTGTGAAAAATTAAAAAACACATACGCTCCCGATGCAATTATTTATGACGATTACATTAAAATGCTTGATGAAGTCAAGCCTGATGTTTTACACATTTGTACACCACATTATCTACATGCCGAAATGGCAATTAACGCTTTAAAAAGAAATATAAATGTTATGCTCGAAAAACCTGTGTGTATAAATCTCACACAGGTTGACGAGCTTATTAAAGCAGAAAAAGAAAGCAGCGCTAAAATATGTATTTCTTTCCAGAATAGATATCTCTCAAGAAATAAAAAAGCAAAAGAACTAATTGATTCAGGCGAAGCAGGAAAAATTAAGTTTGCATCAGGATCAGTTTTATGGCATCGCGATGCACCTTATTACCAAAACAGTCATTGGCGTGGATTCATGGCAACTGAAGGTGGCGGTGTAATGATCAACCAGGCTATTCATACCCTTGATCTCATGTTGTGGCTTTGCGGTGAACCAGATAAGCTGACCGCAATGACAGCAAATTATCATTTAAAGGGCATAATTGACGTGGAAGATACTGCAAGTGCATATTTTACGTTTAAAAACGGCGCAAACGGTATGTTTTATGCAACAACGGCAAATTATAATGATGCACCTATTTCTCTTGAAGTTGTTTGTGAAAATATGACTCTTAACTTAACAAACAATGATCTTTATATTGACGGATTAAAGCAAGAACTTCATGATACTGCATCTACTTCCGACGGTAAAGATTATTGGGGTGTCGGACACATGATGCTTTTTGCAGATTTCTATAAGCGTCTTGAGAATGGCGATGATATGCCAATAAGCGTTTCAGAAGCGGCTAAAGCATTAAAAGTTCTTTTGTCAATGTACGAATCAAAAGGAAACGAAATTATTTTTTAAAAAAAGGAATTATATATGAAAAAATTTTTTGATGATACAGTTCTTTTAAACAATGCTTCTGCTGTTGAACTGTATGAAAAATATGCAAAAAATCAACCGATCATTGACTATCACTGTCACTTGAATCCTCAAGAAATTTATGAGAATAAAAGCTTTGAAAACATCGGTGAATTGTGGCTTGCGGGCGATCATTATAAGTGGCGCGCAATGCGTCAGAACGGTATTGATGAAAAATTCATTACCGGAAATGCTGATTATAAGGATAAATTTACAAAATTTGCATCAACTCTTGAGTATGCTCCCGGTAACCCATTATATTATTGGGCTCACATGGAATTAAAGCAACTTTTTGGTATTAACAGACCTCTTACCGAAGCAAGTGCTGAAGAAATCTGGGAAGAAGCAAACGCAAAAATTAAAACAGGCGGTTTCACTTCTCAAGAACTTATCAAAAGATGTAACGTTAAAGTTATTTGCACAACGGATGACCCTGCAGATGATCTTAAGTATCACAAACTAATGAAGAATATGGATACGAAAGTTCTTCCCACATTCCGTCCCGATATTATCTGTTTCGGTCTTAACCGTGATGATATTCTTGATTATGTTAATAGATTAGGCGCAACAGAAAACACCGAAATTAACGATTTTGACACACTTCTTTCGGTTTTAGAAAAACGTCTTGATTATTTTGTATCAGTTGGTTGTGTTGTTGCCGACCATGCACTTGGTTATATCCCACCCGTCAAGGGCGAATATGAAGATGCTAAAAAAGCATTTAGTTTAGTTCTTGAAGGTAAAAAAATTTATCAAGCAGATCTTGATAAATACACAGATTACATGACCCGTTTCTTTGCAGTAAGATATGCTGAAAAAAACATGGTAATGCAAATTCATATGGCACCTTTAAGAAACGTAAACAGTAAATTGTTTAAAATAACCGGTGCTGATACAGGTATCGATGTTGTTGGTGATCCAATTAACGCCGCACATTTTGCAAGAATGCTTGATGAAATTAACAAAGAAGGTAACCTTCCTAAATGTGTTTTCTATTGCCTTAACTCAACAGTAAATGATATGATCGCTGCAATGACAGGTGCATTTTCAGGCGAAACACCGGGCAAAATGCAATTAGGCTCAGCATGGTGGTTCAACGATCATGTTGACGGAATAAAAGCGCAGATCCATGCTCTTTCAAACGCAGGTCTTTTGGGAAGATTCATCGGTATGCTTACCGACTCAAGAAGTTTCACTTCTTACGTTCGTTTTGACTTTTTCAGACGAATTCTTTGTAACGAAGTTGGCACATGGGTTGAAAACGGTGAATTTGATCCTAACTGCGGCAAACTTATCGAAGGTGTTTCTTACGAAAACGCAAAAAATTATTTTAATTTTTAAAAGGAGAATTTAATTATGGATATGACTTTCCGTTGGTACGGTGAAAATGATCCCGTTACCCTTGAGCACATCAGTCAAATTCCCCAAATGAGCGGTGTCGTAACTGCAATTTATGATGTTCCCGTTGGTGAAATTTGGCCTCTTGAGCGCATCATGGCATTAAAAGAAAAAGTTAATGCAAAAAATCTTAAAATGGAAGTTATTGAAAGTGTTCCCGTTCATGAAGATATTAAAATGGGCGCACCTACACGCGATAAACTTATCGAAAATTACTGCACCACTATCCGTAATCTCGGACAAGCAGGCGTTAAGGTAATTTGCTATAACTTCATGCCCGTTTTTGACTGGCTTCGTTCTGACCTTAAAATGAAAAATGAAGACGGTTCAACATGCCTTGCTTACGATCAGGCTACAGTAAATGCAATGGATCCTGCAAAAGGTGAACTTTCCCTTCCCGGTTGGGACGAAAGTTACACAAAAGAGCAGTTAAAAGGTCTTCTTGATGCCTATAAGAATATCGACGAAGAACAACTTATGGCAAATCTTATTTATTTCCTCGAAAGAATCATTCCCGTTTGCGAGGAATGTGACGTTAAAATGGCTATTCATCCCGATGATCCGCCGTGGAGTATGTTTGGTCTTCCCCGTATTATAACTTCGGAAGAAAACATTGATAAAATGTTTAAAGCGGTTGACTCAAAGTATAACGGAATTACTCTTTGTACCGGTTCTCTTGGTTGCAGTCCTAAAAACGACATGGTTAAACTTGCCGCAAAGTATGCAAAAATGGGCAGAGTTCATTTCCTTCATGCAAGAAATATTCGCTTTACCGGCGATGCACGCTTTAACGAAAGCCCCCACCCCACCGCTTGCGGATCACTTGATATGTATGGCATCATGAAAGCACTTTATGATAACGGTTTTGACGGTTATACACGTCCTGACCACGGCAGAAATATCTGGGGTGAAGATGGAAGACCCGGTTATGGATTATTTGACAGAGCATTAGGCGCTTCATATCTTAACGGACTTTGGGAAGCCATTGTGAAAGGAGATAAATAAATGAAATTACCTTTTCAAATTGATTTAAAAGATAAAGTTGCAGTAATTACAGGTGCAGGCGGAGTTCTTTGCTCAGGCTTTGCAAAGGCACTTGCCGCTTGCGGAGCAAAAGTTGCACTTCTTGATATCAACACTACAGCCGCACAAGCTGTTGCTGATGAAATCATTAAAGACGGTGGTTGTGCAATCGCAGTTGAAGCAAACTGCTTAAAAACAGAAAGTCTTGAAGCTACGCACGCAGTTGTTGTAGAAAAATTAGGTGCATGTGATATCCTTATTAACGGTGCAGGTGGAAATAACCCCCGTGGCACAACAGATAACGAAACAATGACACCTGATATGCTTGATAATAAAGATCTTAAAACATTCTTTGATCTTGATCTTGACGGAATCAGATTTGTATTTGACCTTAACGTTGTTGCCGCAGTTCTTACAACTCAAGTATTTACAAAAGAAATGGTTAAAAACGGCGGTGTAATTCTTAACGTTTCATCAATGAATGCTTTCCGTCCTCTTACAAAGATCCCTGCATATTCAGCCGCAAAAGCAGCAGTTTCAAACCTTACACAGTGGCTTGCAGTTCACTTTGCTCCCTGTAATATCCGTGTTAACGCTATTGCTCCCGGTTTCTTTGTAACAAATCAGAACAGAGATCTTCTCTTTAAGGACGGCAAACCTACCGCAAGAACCGAAAAAATTCTTCGTGGTACGCCCATGGATCGCTTCGGTGAAATGGATGACCTCACCGGAACTCTTTTATGGCTTGTTTCCGACGAAGCTTCTGGCTTTGTTACAGGCGTTGTAGTTCCCGTTGACGGTGGCTTTGCTGCTTATTCAGGAGTTTAATTTAGTATAAAATTCAAAGCGAGAGTTTTTTACAACTCTCGCTTATTTCTTTCCCATTCACTTTTTAATATGCTATATATTGCAATGTCATAATATTCGCCATCTTTGGATTTAAAATCTTCTCTTTTTACTCCATCAAGTTTTAAACCACATTTTTTTGCCACCATTCCAGATGCCGGATTTTTTACTGCGTGAGAAATACATACCTTGTAAAACCCAACCTCTTTAAATAAGAATGTGATAACTGCTTTAACTGCTTCTGTCATCATTCCATTATTCCAGAATTCATAACCCAAACAATATCCGATTTCAGCATATTCATCTCTATTGCTCATACGCACAACGCTCAAACTCCCAATAACTTTTTCATTATATGTTATTGCCCAATTATAGTTTTCTGTGCTATCATACCCACAACACCATAACTTTAAAAGATTTTGGGTGTTTTCCAAGTTCCCGTGAGGCTCCCAAGTTAAAAATCTTGTAACTCTTTCATCATTTGCCCAATTGTTAAACATATCAGTTGCATCATTAACAGTAAATCTTCGAAGAATCAGTCTTTGCGTTTTTATAGTTTGCGTTCCTTTGTGTGTAATCATTTTTTATTCCTTTCTAAATATATCTAAAGTATGATGTGAATAACCAACCATATCTTGTCTTTCACAAGTTGCAAGATGATATTTAATATAAAGATTATACATTTCTTCATCCATTGCATTTATAGTTTCTTTCATATGATTAGCGTATCCATCTGATGCAACAAAGTGTAATTGTTTTACGTTAAAATTAGTTCTTAATTTATCAACGTCTTCTTTTCTCGAAAGTTCTATTATATCTTGCGGACGAGATAATGTTTCAAATGTCTTAATATTAACCATTCCCTTGTTTATCAGATCGAAAATTTCACCTTTTTTAAAGCCGAAGTTCAATATCGTAGGATCGCTCATACAATATGCAACAAATATAATTCCGTCTTTTTTCGTAACACGTATTGCCTCTGATAAGGCTTTTATTTTATCTTTCACAGTAAATAAATGATACATCGGTCCTAACAATAATGTTAAATCATACGTATCACTTTTAAAAGCGGATAAATCAACTGCATCACCTTGTGTAATAGTTATATTTTCACCCTCAAGTGTGTTTTTCTTGAAAACTTCAATATTGCTCTCAACAAGTTCAACTGCATCTACCTTATAGCCTTTTCGTGCTAAAGTATGACTGTATCTTCCTGTTGCTGCGCCAATTTCAAGAACGCTCATACCATATTTCAAATATTTTTCTATATACTTCATTGTTGTTATATACTCAACCATTCCACATTTTGAAACCAAACGATTATTTTCATCTTTGACCTTATAATACTCTGATAAATATTCTTTAACTTTCATAAAAACCTCCAAATTAAAAAGCAGTGCAAGCATATATAATAGCCTGCACTGCTTATATCAAATCTACATAGAA
>JAZULU010000230.1:0-2970 GCA_045603265.1 Clostridia bacterium | reverse complement strand
TTCTTTTAAGCCGTTGCATAATGCCATAAACTGGATGGATGTACGTCCGGTTGATTCGTGGAACGGATTACTTGAAAGTGTTGGGGTAGATTATATATTAAAGACAACGGGTTACCCGGTTTCTTATAATGTACCTAAAGCTTTTTCAAAGATCATGTGGTTAAAAGATAATCTGCCTGAAGTTTATTCAAAAACAAAATATTTTCTTATGCCTGCAAGTTTTGTTACCGCAAAGTTTACCGGAAACGTTCTTACTGATCATACTATGGCGGCAGGAAGTCTTCTTTATAGTTTAAAAGAAAAGAAATATGATGAAAAACTGCTTAAAGCAACATCTATTGATGAAAAATTACTTCCTCCTATTGTTCCGATGGGAACTTGCGCAGGTAATCTGACTCTTGATGCAGCAAAAGATTGCGGTTTAACAACAGATTGTATTGTAGCAGTAGGCGGCCAAGATCAGAAAATCGCAGCCTATGGTCTTGGAATCCAAAAAGGACAGATTTCTTGTTCAATGGGAACTTCTGCGGCATTTGAATTTGCTATTGATTCATGTGATTTTGATAAACTGCCTACTATGTTTAAGATATGTCCATTTGCGGGAGATGACTATGTTTTAGAGGGCGTTATTAAAACCGGAGGCGGTGCAATAAGATGGTTAAGAGATACCATTTGTGTTGGCGCTGACTATAAACAAATGGATATAGAAGCCGAAGAAACTTCTATTGGTGCACATGGGACGATTTTTGTTCCTTATCTTGGCGGCGCTCCTGATAACAAAGGTTTTGCAAGTTTTAATAACGTTGGACTACATACAAGCCGTGGAGATCTTATACGTTCGGTATATGAAGGCGTTGCTTTTGAGGCGGCGCGTGTCATTAATGATGCCGGTATTGATGTTAATGAGATTCGAATTTATTCTGGCGGAAGTAAAAACAAATTACTTTGTCAGATAATTTCCGATGTCACCAATATACCTGTTATTGCCTACGAGCATAGTGAAATGGGCAGTCTTGGTGCGGCAAAACTTGCTGCAAAATGTATTGGTGTTGATGAAAATGTTTTTGCAAATGAATGTTTAAAAAATTCAACAACCTATACACCGAAAAATACGGAAGAATATAAAATTTATTACGAACAATATCTCGATTATCTGAAAGGACGAAATGTATGAAAGCCGGAGTAAAAGAGATAATTATAACTCCTGATTTTCCTGTTTTGATGGCAGGTTTTCCAGAGCCTAAAGACAGATATTCAAGAAGTATACATGATGATTTATATGCACATTGCTTTTATCTTGAAGCAAATGGGGAAGAGTTTTGTATTATTACTCTTGATATGCTGTGTTATCCAAAGTGGCTTGTTGCAGATATGCGCCGCTATATTCAGGAGATCGCAGGAATAAAAAAAGAAAATTGCCTTATTTCTACAACACATACACATTCAGGACCTGAAGCGCGTGCAGTACCGTTTTATCCTGAAAAAGAATATGAGGTAATGTATCCGCGGTATCTTGATGATATGGCAAAGAATGTTGCAAATGCGATTCTTGAAGCCAAAAACAACGCATTTGCTGCTCAAATAGGTATTGGTAAAGGCTATTGCGGACCTGAACAGAATGTTGGTGGCAATCGTCGTGACAGGGGCGGTATAGCCGATACGGGAGTTTTTGTAATAGGCATAAAAGACCTTGAAGGAACTCTTCGTGGCGCAATAGTCAGATACTCGCTTCATCCAACTTTTTTAGGTGCAGAAAATCGCATGATAACTTGCGATTATCCCGGATATATTTATAAAACATTAAAAAATGAATTTGAAAATATCGTACCTGCATTCCAGATAGGTACTGCAGGCGATCAATCACCGCGTTTTTTCCGTAGCGGTTGTACTTTTGAAGAAGCTGAACGTGTTGGTACTACGATTGGTAAAGAGGCCATTCGTGTTTTAAAAGAGATGAAATTTTCATCTGATATTGATATTAAAACCTATCAAACGGATGTAACACCAATAAGAAAAGACATACCAACTTACGAACAAGCAGTAAAAGATCTTGAAAATTCCGAAAATGAACTAAAAGATGCCATTGAAAATGATCTTGATAAAGGCACTGTTCGTAGTCTTGAATGTGCAGTTATTGGTGCAAAGAGAATGCTTGGTCTTGCAACAATAGGAAAGGATACTGTATATTCGTTAAACGGACATCATCCTTTTGAAGTTTTTCTTATGCATATTGGTGATTTTGCAATCCTTGCCCTTCCAACAGAAACTTTTGTTACATATGGCTTGCAGATACAAGAAAAATCACCCTTTGAACATACTATTGTTGTAACATGTGCTAATGGATATGGCAGAGGTTATATATGTACACCCGAAGCATTTGAAGAAGGCGGATATGAGGCGCTTGGTTCGCTTTACACAGGTGAAAACGGAGATAATCTTGTAAATGCAGCACTTGAACTTTTAAACAAGGCAAAGGGTAACTAAAATGAAACACATATTACTTTTAGGCGATTCTGTAAGAATGGGGTATGAAAGTTATGTTCAGGAATGTTTGCCTGAATATAAGATAGATTCACCAACTGAAAATTGCAGATTTTCCTCATATATGTTAAATAGTTTGCGTTTTTGGTTACCGGAATTTGAGAAACCGGATATTATCCATTTTAATGCAGGTTTATGGGATACAGCATGTCTTTATGTTGACGACGGACCTTTTGCTAAAAAAGAAGAGTACGTTAGAAATATTTTGAGTATTGCCCGTGAACTTAAACGATTTAACGTTCCGGTTATTTTTGCAACGACAACACCCGTAAATGCAGAAAATATTTCTGCAGTTGCAACACCGAGCGTTGATGCACCCAATGCTAAAACTGTTTTTAAACAAGATAATAAAAGAATAAAGGAATATAATGATGATGTTGTTTTTGAATTGAAAAAACAAGGAATTATTATAAATGATTTCTTTTCTCT
>JAZULU010000229.1:0-3671 GCA_045603265.1 Clostridia bacterium | reverse complement strand
AAACTAAACTATTTTAATATATTTTTAATAAAGAAAAATATAGTGCAAAAAGTAATTAAAAAAATGTAAATTACAAGATTTTTACCTAAAAAAATTGTGGATTTAGTTTATAAACACCATGTGGATAAGTTGGATAAATATAGAAAAGCGCGTAAATATAAGAAAAAACTATCCACATATATCGTGGATAGTTTTAATTTTATTTAATTGCTCTTTTTACCGCATCGATTCTTGATGTATTTATAACGGGGTCTCCGTTTTTATCAAAAACTTGATTACCTGATTCATCAACGGTAATAGTAGGACAAAGCCAACCGCCTTCATCATGCTCATTCCATGCATAAATGATGCAAGTATTTGATTTTGTTGAATTAAAATTTTTTTCATCACTTAAAAATTCTTTTGCGGCTTTATAGTGATTAAAGATATCTTCATCTGTAGCATAATCAACAAGGCTGTTTTCAGGTACGTTCATCCAAGTAACCGGAGTTTTAAATCTTGGGTGTGGATGCCATCCTGCAACCATAGGAAGAACATTATCAATACCAACTTTTTCGCCTTCTTTTGAATGACGTTCCCAAATAGAATAAACATCAGAAAGTAATTCTTTAAAAGGCTTATTATCATTACCTGAAACAGAATATCTTGAAATAGCATCTGCACCCATTTCTTTTGCTTTATCTGCGCCAACACCCATTATAACAAAATAAGGAGCTTTTATATTTTCTTTTATACAGGCTTCTTTATAAAAAGCAATATCTTTTATAATTTTTTCTACAAGATGAGGTGCGCTGAAATAATAAACTAAAGGTCTTGAATCAATGGTAGTATAATAATCTTCTTTAAAAAGTTGTAAAAGTTCTTCGTGGGCATAATCGTGCATTATAGCATTATTATCTAAGCATGCACACATAGTAACTTCATTTCTGTATTTACTTGTTTTATGAAAATCACGGGCCTGCCTTAAGCCTGAATGTGAGTACCATACATAAGAAAAGTAGTTAATTCCGGCATAAATAGCATATTCCATTTCTTTATCAAAAATTTCTTGGTCAAATTTAGGAATAACGATTTTTTCGTTTTCAACTTTTGCAAAGAAAGGTGCGCGCCAACGATATTCAGGACGGCTCAAAGCGCGTAAACATTGATAACTTGTATCAGTGGCTTCTCTTTCAGGATACCAGGCATCCCAACGAAGTGCGCCATAGGTAGTTTTATTAATTCTCTCCATTTTTATCCTCTTTTTTACTTTTAATAAAGATTATTGCAACAATTCCGGCAACTACAACAACGCCTGCTGCAATACCTACAAATATCCAGGTTTTTCCACCACTATTGCCTTGTAAATTAGGATTTTTAGGAGTTTCAGATACGCTCATATTTGAAACACCGTTTAAAATAACTTCAACACGTTTACCGTTATTAAAATCATCAATAGCCTGACGAACGATCTTTACACGGCTATCGTTAATTTTAGGCGTTCCGTCATCATTATAAAGTTGATTACCGTTTTCATCAACCGCCAATGTGGGACATAACCAAGAACCTTCATCATGTTCATTCCATGCATAAAGAATAAGTGTATTTACTTTTGTAAACTCTTTTGCGCCGGGATGATCCATATATGAAAGTGCATATGCAATATGATTATAAATTTCTTCATCGGTAGGATAAGGTACCCAACTGTTTTCAGTAGTTGTCATCCATGTAACGGGAGTTTTAAATCTTGGTTCGGCGTGCCAACCGAAAGTAAGTGAAGGTACATACTGTGCAGCAGTTTTCTGATAACCTGCCCAACTTTCGTGAACTTTTGTAATAAAATCATTAAAAGTCATATCGCTTGTGCCGGAGAAAGAATATCTTGAAACTGCATCACCGTAAATTGATGAAATTTCCATTCCGTTTACGTTCATTATAACCGTATAAGGAGCAGGAATATTTTGTGATTCACAATATGCTCTGTAATATTTGATTTCCGATTCAACAAGAGCCATATTACCTTTTTTATCATTGGTATTTACATAATAATACATTAAAGGTCTGCCGTTTAAAACAGTTATATAATGATCTTGTTTTAAAAGTTCCTTAATTTCATCTCGTGCAGTGCCTTTACCGATACCGTTGCCGTCAAGACATATTGCAAGTTTAACGTCATTTTTATATTTACTTGTTGAGTGGAGTTTTCTTGCTGCACCCATGCTTCCGTCATACCAAAGATAAGCAAAATAACTTAAACCTGCTTCCTTTGCATATTCCATTTCTTTATCAAAAATTTCCTGAGTATATTGGGGCATTTCAATTTTGCCTTCTTCAGTTATTTTTGAAAAGAAAGGTGCGCGGAAATGATATTCAGGTAATGAAAGGGTATTTTCAACTTGAGTAACTATACTTTCGGGTCTGCCGTCATGTGAGTACCATGCATCCCAACGGATAGCACCGATAGTTGTTTTTTCTTCTCTTTCCTCAGAAAATACGTTAATATTTGTCATTTCAAAATCGGCATATTCGTCTTTTTCAATCTGATCAAGAGGAATTCCGTTTACGGGAGATAACTTTTTAAAGGTAAAGTCATCAATAAGGATATCAGGCATTGATTCGCTTTGCTGATAGATAAGTGCAACTTCAAAGCCTTTTTTAGGATCAAAATCAATAGTTCCCTTAAATGCAAATTCTTGCCATTCGGAAGTAAGTTGTTTTTGTGCACTTCCGTAATATTTTTGAGCACCGCTGTTTGGTTTTATATTAATAACAAGTTGACCTTTACCTGAAGTTTTTGAATCTTCGGCAAGTTTCATCCATACTGAGCCAAAATATTCACCGGGGCCGTTTACAGTTAAAATATCAGAAATATCCTGGGCCCAGGTTGCATATCTTCCACCGCGTTCAGAAAGCATCATACCATATTCACCGGTGCGTGCATATTCTTCTGAAACTTCCATAACAGAGCCTGCACCGTACTGAAAAAAGCCTGTTTCATCGCCTTCTTCAAAACCTGGGTTTTCAAGAAGTTCAACACCGCTGGGTGCAGTATTTTGAGTTGTGCTTGAAGTTCCGCCTTCTGGAACAACTACTTGATCTAAAGGAATTCCGTTTACTTCACCGTTTTTCTTTAATGAAAAATCATCAATATAAATATCGGGTGCGCCTTTACCACCTTCACTCTGCTGATATAAAAGAGCAGTTTTAAATCCTACAATGGGATCAAAATCAATATTGCCCTTAAAAGTAAACTGCTGCCATTCGGTGGTAAGAACTTTTCGTCCACTGGTGTGATAAGAGGGTTTTTCCTGGGTGTTTGACTGAGTGATCATTGTAAGATGAACGGTGCAAGGTTCTTGACCGTCCTGAAGTCTTATCCAAACAGAAGCAATATATTCACCTGGGCCGTTTAATGTTAAAATATTTGAAATATCCTGTGCCCAAGTTGCATATCCATTGCTTCTTTCTGTTAATGACATACCGTATCCGCCTTTTCTTGCGGCTTCTTCGGTAATTTCCATTACACAGGCACCGTAGTTTCTGTATCCGGTTTCATCGCCTTCTTCAAAACCGGGGTTTGTAAGAAGTTCTTCAGTTGCCGCAACAGCAGAAAAAACAGGCATAACTGCTAAAACCATTATTGCAACAAGTAAAAGTGAAATGATTTTTTTCATAAAAAGCCTCCATATATA
>JAZULU010000228.1:0-3884 GCA_045603265.1 Clostridia bacterium | reverse complement strand
TGCACAGAAGGGTAGTAATATTACTTCCGAGCGTCTTCGCTTTGACTTTACTTTTGGAAGAAAGGTTACTCGCGAAGAACTTGATGAAGTTGAAAAACTTGTTAATGAAGCCATCCAGGCTGACGTTGAAATCGTTTGCGAGCAGATGCCTCTTGAAGAAGCAAAGGCATCAGGTGCTATCGGCTTATTTGAAAGTAAATATGATACCGTTGTTAAGGTTTATACAATGGGTGAATATTCAAAGGAGATCTGTGGCGGTCCTCATGCAAGCCGTACAGGTGAACTTGGTAAATTCAAGATCAAAAAAGAAGAAAGTTCATCAGCAGGTGTTCGCCGTATTAAGGCAGTTTTAGAATAAACTAATGATAAAGGGTCGATAAATCATCGACCCTTTGTTCAAAAAAAAGAGGTAATAATATGAAAATAACATATCTTGGACATTCGTGTTTTCGATTTAATGAAAACGGATATAAAATTGTCATCGATCCTTTTAAAGACGTTGACGGTTACAAAGATGTAAAAACAAGTGCAGATATGGTTTTGTGCAGTCATGATCATTTTGATCACAACGCAGTTTCAGGGGTAAAACGTAAAGTTTCCGGTGTACAAAATCCTTTTGAAATAACGATGATGAAAACTTTTCATGATAAGGAAAAAGGTGCAAAGCGCGGCGAAAATAACGTTCACATAATCATGTGTAACAACAAGAAATACGTTCATTTAGGCGATCTTGGCCATGTTATAAACGATCAACAACTCCCATATATAAAAAATTGTCATTGCCTCATGATTCCCATTGGCGGAACTTACACAATAAATATTGAAGAAGCGTGGGAAGTAATTAAAAAGGTTGAGCCTGATATTGTAATTCCCATGCACTATAAAAACGGAAAATACGGTTTTGAAGTTTTAGAAAAATTATCGGATTTCTTGACTAAGTCCGATAGAAAAATTGCAGTTACTACCCATGCAGAGTTCTTTGAACTTCCCGATGAAAAAGAACTTATTGTAGTACCATCTGTTTTTGAAGAATAGGAGAGAAGATTATGTTTAAAAAAGCAGTTCCCGTTTGGGCAAAAGAATATAAAGACGAAAGAAACATTTTGCTTGAGTTTTCTTATGATTTCGATTTTTCAGGAAAATTTTCCAAAATAAGAATTGCCGCAGACGCTCTTTACCGTATGTATATAAACGGCAAACTTGTGTCACACGGCCCTCAGCGTGCGGGCAAAGGCTTTTGGCGCGTTGATGAGATTGATTTAACACATAAGATAAACAGAGGCGAAAAGAATCATATTGCAATTCAGGTTGAGCGATTTGGTGTTATTTCTTTTGAATATGTGCTTCAACCTTCGTTCTTAATGGCAGAAATTGAAATGGACGGCGAAATCGTTGCATCAACAGACGTTTTGGGTGATTTCACAGCCAAACGTATTTTATCGAAGAAACAAATTGCTGAACGCTATTCATATCAGCGTCCTTTTATTGAAGTATGGAATCTTCCTTTAGAAAAAAGCGATGAACTTGAGCTTATAGCAGTTGATAACATTATTACTAAAGATCGCACTGCACCTTATCCTGAATTTAAGGAAGTTGGTTTTAACAAACTTATCGCAAAAGGCTCTGCAAACGTAAACTTAAAACCTGAATATCATGAAAATCTCCGTCTTTCAACAGATGAAGCAATTTTCTCCTATAAAGACAGTGAAGTAGGCGTACTTTATCGTGATATTCTTCAGGAAATTACCACAAATACAATCGAGCATCTTGATAATAATTTAACTGATTACTCCTTTATTTTGCATAAAAACGAGTTTGAAAGTTTCAAACTTCCTTATGAAAATACGGGCTTTGTAAAATGTACAATGGAGTGCCCTGAAGACAGCACTGTATATTTCATATTTGATGAAATTCTTTCTGATAATGATGTTACGCCACTTAAACACCATAAGGGATGTGTAAACGTTATTCCCGTAAATATAAAAGCGGGAAAACACCATTTTATATCACTTGAGCCAAGAACTATGCAGTATCTCAAGGTACTTTGCGTTAATGGCTTTGTTAAAATTTCGGAACTTAAACTTGTTGAATATGTAAATTCTAAGGCAAATACTGCTGAATTTACTTCTGATGATGAAGCATTAAATCGCATCTATCAAGCGGCAATACACACCTTTGAACAAAATGCCGTTGATATTTTTATGGATTGTCCCTCCAGAGAGCGTGCAGGCTGGCTTTGTGACAGTTTCTTTACCGGAAGAGTGGAAAAAGATCTGACCGGCAAGTCTGACGTTGAAAAGGGATTTTTGGAAAACTTCTTCTATGCAACTGACTTTGATAATACGCCTAAAGGTATGGTTCCGATGTGCTATCCCTCCAATGAAATAAGAGGACAATTTATTCCTAACTGGGCAATGTTCCTTGTAATTGAACTTGAAGAGTACGTTCAGCGCACGGGCGATACTGAGATTATTTCCGTTGCAAAAGAGCGTCTTTACGGTCTTGAGGAATATTTTAAAAAGTATCTCAACGAGGATGGTCTTTTGGAAAATCTTGATGGCTGGATCTTTGTTGAATGGTCTCAGGCAAATAATTGGGTGCAGAACGTAAACTTCCCATCAAGCATGATGTATTATGCAATGCTTAAATCAATGGCAAGAATGTATAATGATATTTCGCTTGATGAAAAGGCAGAAAAAATAAAGAAAACCATTAAAAAACTTTCCTTTAACGGCAAATTCTTCCGCGATCATCAAATTTATGATGAAAAAGGAAACAAGATCACGCCTGAAGATATCACCGAGGTTTGCCAATATTATGCTTTCTTTACGGGAGTTGCCACTAAAGAAGAATATCCTGAACTTTTAGAGATAATAGCCAACGATTTCGGCGCAGGGCATAAGTGCGAAAAAACTCAACCTGGAGTTTTTCCCGCCAATGCTTTTATCGGTAACTATTTAAGAATGGAAGTATTATCTCAAAACGGTTATCGTAAGCAGATAATCAATGAGATAAAAGAATATTTTGATTATATGGCAAAACTTACGGGAACTCTTTGGGAAAATGATTCAACGGGCGCAAGTTGTAACCATGGCTTTGCAAGCCACGTTGTACGCTTTATTTTCCGTGATTGTCTTGGTATTGATAAAATCGATGAGATAAATAAGAAAGTTTATCTTAACTCCGATTACAATGCACCTGAAAATGCAAAGGCGATCATCCCGTTAAATAAAGGAAATATTAAGATCACAGTTGAAAATGGTGCAAGGAAAGTAGAAATTTTCGGGGATTATAAAATTGGCTAAGGAAACATTTACAAAAAAATATAATTTGCGAGGGTCTGATTTTGATAACTTTTTTGAGATAAAGCCCAGTGCGGTACTTGATTTATTTCAGGATATTGCAGGACTCCATGCTTTTAATTTAGGTAGCGGATTTCATGCAATGCTTGAAAGGGGCTTTTTGTGGGTTGTTATGAAAGTAAAATATGAGATCATAAAAATGCCATCAATGTATCAGACAGTTAATGTGGTAACATGGCCCAAAGAGCCTCATCGACTTGACTTTGAAAGAGATTATCTTATTTTGAATGAACAAGATGAAGTTTTAATAAAAGGCACAAGTCAATGGGTTTTGATCAATAATAATACCCGTAAAATTGCCCGTGTAAATGATGTTTATACTAAGATCGATGAATTTTGTACGGACTCTGCTTTTGATGAAAAAATCGTCCGCGTTCAGGATTTTGATGAAGTATCACCGGCAAAAAGCGTAACAAGTAGATTTTCTGAACTTGATTCAAACGGACACGTAAATAATACCCGTTATGCCGATTACGTTGTAAATGCTATTGCTCCAAAAGAACCGCTGAATATAAAGGCATT
>JAZULU010000227.1:0-10347 GCA_045603265.1 Clostridia bacterium | reverse complement strand
AGTAGTTGTGCCACCTGCTGCTGAAAATACGCTCCAACCGGTCTTGCCGTTTTCAGCATCACCGTTAACAACGGTCTTATCAACAACGGGAGGAGGTGTGGCAACTGCGGGAAGTGATGTTACCACTGTCTTAGCAGTTTTGCCTGTGCCGTTGCCTGACTGAATTGACGCATTGCCGATGTTATAGATAACGTCACCCATAGGTGCGGCAATAACAAAGGATGTGCCTGCACTCTTAAGCGAACCATTATTTATTTGAACACGGATTGAAAGCTCTTGAAGTGTTGAGAAAGCTGCGCCGCTCTTAAGAACGTTGCCGTTGCCGTCAGTTGCAACAGTAAAAGCCGCTGTTGCCTTCTGACCTGCGGGAATTACAAGTGTTTTAATAGCATATGTGGGGTTCCAGCCCTTCTGGATCTGAATATCAATGCTGATCTCTTCGGTGCTGGTGTTATAAACATCATAGGAAAGGTTGATGTTGTTGCTTGCATCAGCCATTGTCTGAGTGAAGCCGGGGTTATCTTTTCTCCAGATAGGATAGCCTGCTTCAAGAGTTTCGGTAATCTCAAACTTAACGCCTACGGGATCAGTTGAAGCCTTTTCGATCTTAACGTCATCAACAAAATATTTGAACTGGCTTTCCTTAAAGGCATTGCTTGAACCGTCAAGACGAAGAACAAGATCATAAGTATCTTTTGCTTTTGAATGAGCTGATTCATAGAGAGCCTTAAGTTTATCAAGGAACTCCTGATCAACCTTAAAGGTGATCTCAAAGTTCTGCCATGTATCAGTAAGCTCAACAGGTGTTGTAGCATAAGTCTTATAGCTACCTGAGGTGGTGCTTAAGCCGGTATACTTATTAATGGTATCCTTTTCCTGATGGTTCTTTGAGTTAAGAACGAAATTGAATTTGCCGCCCTTACCTGCTTCAGCCTTAGCGCGGAACGTAAGCTTATATTCGCCTGCACCTGCGCCTGCATAACCATACTCAGCATCCTTGATGATAGCAGGGCCTAAGTTAAATGCGATTGAAGCATACATGCTGCCCTGGGGATCAAACTGTGCAATATTGTTTGATGTGTTATCAGGATCCTTAACGATGGTGGTTGTACCGCCGTGGATCATATCCCAGTTTATGGAACCTGCCTGAGCATCGCCGTTTGTAACTGCCTTAACCTGAGGTGCAGGAACGGATGCAACGCTTTCAAAGGAGTATGCATTGCCGCCCTGACCGCCGGTTGTAAAATCGGCAGGCTGCTTATCATAGCCATCCCATGAAACGTAGATGCTTTCGCCTGCTGCCATAGCAGAGAAGGTATCAATACGCAAAACGATGTTTGCAAGTTGAGCGCTTGCTGCGCCACTGTTATAGGAGATAGTGTTATCATCCTCAACTGCAACCATAAGACCGAAGGGAATAGTTGTCTTTGGGAGAACAGTGATTGTTTTTGCTTCATCATTGTGTCCCTTAAGTTCTGTCCATCCGTCGCGCCATTCAACAGTAACTATAACCGAGTGATCGGTAGGGTTAGTTACCTTGTAGGTTTTCATTATGGTGCCGTTTTTAACGTCACTTGCGCTAAGCCCTGCATTAACGTAGTTATAGGCCTGAGTTTCAGCCAGAGCCTTTGTAGCAGTAAGCTTTACGCCAACGTTTTCGCTTCCGCCTGCAACGATTGAAATCATGCTAACGCATGAAATAAGCATTGCAAGAACGAGAACTAAGCTTAAAAGTTTTTTCATAATGCTTTTCTTCCTTTCTTAAATATCCCCTCAATGGGGCATTTATACACAGTATTATAATACCATACTTGACAAGTCTTTGTCAAACTTTTTTAACAAGTTTTTAACGTTTTTTTACGGAAAATCATGTTTTATTTTACATATATTCCCGTTTCTGTAAAAAAAACAAAAAGTCAGCCGTATTTCAGGCTGACTTTTATATTTATTATGCTTCCTGCTGAACGGGAACTTCGGGAACTTCGATACTTTCAAGTTCGGCCTCTGCATTCTTGCGGATAACCTGAACGTCAATATCCTTGTATCTTCTTACGCCCGTACCTGCGGGAATAAGTTTACCGATACATACACATTCCTTAAGACCAAGAAGCGGATCGATCTTGCCCTTAATCGCGGCATCGGTAAGAACGCGTGTTGTTTCCTGGAATGATGCGGCTGAAAGGAATGATTCTGTTGCAAGGGCTGCCTTTGTGATACCAAGAAGGATTCTACGGCTGGTTGCGGGGATTCCGCCTGCAAGACGAGTTTCCTCGTTCACCTTTTCAACCTTGAAGATATCAACAACATCACCGGGAAGAAGATCAGTATCACCTGCATCCTCAATACGAACTTTACGGAGCAACTGCCGAACGATAAGTTCGATATGCTTATCAGCAATATCAACACCCTGAACCTTATAAACGGTCTGAACTTCTTTAAGCATGTAGTCCTGAAGAGGAACAACACCCTTTATACGAAGCATATCGTGGGGGTTTACTGAACCCTTTGTAAGTTCCTGACCAACTTCAACATGCTGGCCTTCTTCAACAGCAAGGTGTGCATTGTAAGGCAAGGGATAATTCTTTTCTTCGCCATCGGAAGCAATGATGCTTACGCTGGTTTTCCCACGAACGGTTGAAACCTCAACCTTACCTGAAATATCCGAAAGAACTGCAAGTCCCTTAGGTTTACGCGCTTCGAAGATTTCTTCAACACGGGGAAGACCCTGGGTAATATCGGTACCTGCAACACCACCGGTATGGAACGTTCTCATGGTAAGCTGTGTACCGGGTTCACCGATTGACTGTGCGGCAATGATACCAACAGCCTCACCGATAGCAACGGGTTTGTTATTTGAAAGGTCAGCACCGTAGCACTTAGCGCAAACGCCATGCTCACAACGGCAAGTAAAGATTGAACGGATCATAACCTTTGTTTTGCCTAAGCCGCCCTTTTCCTTTGAAGAGGTGATCTTGTTGGCAATTTCGTCGGTAACAAGAGTTCCGTCTGTAAATACAACGTTGCCGTCATCATCAAGAATATCTTCTGCAAGAGTTCTGTTCTTGATACGCTCAGTAACAGTTTCAATAACTGAGCCTTCATGGATAATATCTTCAACGTAAACGCCGTTAGGTGTATTGATTGAAGAATTGATTGCATGACAGTCTTCCTCACGGATAATAACATCCTGACAAACGTCAACAAGACGTCTTGTAAGGTAACCGGAGTCAGCAGTACGAAGAGCGGTATCGGCAAGACCTTTACGCGTTCCGTGTGATGACATGAAGAAGTCAATAATGGTAAGACCTTCACGGAAGTTTGCCTTAACGGGGATCTCGATAGTTCTACCTGAGGGGTCTGCCATCAAGCCACGCATACCTGCAAGCTGTGTGATCTGTGATTTATTACCACGAGCACCGGATACAGCCATCATGTTGATGGGATTGAACTTATCAAGACCGTTCATAAGTTCAACTGTAACGTCGTCCTTAGCAATACGCCAAGTATCGATAACTGCGCGATATCTTTCTTCTTCTGAATAGAAACCACGCTTTGCCATATCGTTGATCTTTGCAACCTGAGCATCCGCTTTTTCAAGAATTTCTTTCTTGGTTTTGGGAATAACTGCGTCCTTAACGCCAACAGTGATAGCACCGCGTGTTGCGTACTGGAAGCCCTGAGCCTTAATAGCATCAAGCATTTCAGCAGTTATAGCCTCGCCATGAACACTGTAGCACTGATATACAACCTTGTTCAAGGTCTTCTTATCGATAAGGAATCCGATTTCAAGATCAAATTCATGTTCTGGATCAGTTCTGTCAACAAAGCCAATGTTCTGGGGAACAGCCTTGTTAAAGATAATCTTACCAACGGTGGTCTGAATGATCTTTGAACGAACGTTGCCGTTCTCATCTGTCTTTGACATACGAACATTTGTCATTGACTGAAGGGGAAGTTTGCCCATTTCATAAGCAAGAACTGCTTCTTCAGGTGATGAGAAAGTACGGTCAAGCATAGGATTATCGTCATTTACGATAGTAAGATAGTATGAACCGATGATCATATCCTGAGTGGGAACAACAACGGGTCTGCCGTCAGCAGGTTTAAGAATGTTGTTTGCCGCAAGCATCAGGAAACGTGCTTCTGCCTGAGCCTCAACTGAAAGGGGCACATGGCAAGGCATCTGGTCGCCGTCGAAGTCAGCGTTAAATGCGGTACATACAAGGGGATGAAGTTTAATTGCACGTCCGTCAACAAGTACGGGCTCGAAAGCCTGGATACCAAGACGGTGAAGTGTAGGTGCACGGTTAAGAAGAACGGGATGTCCCTTAATAACTTCCTCTAAAACGTCCCAAACTTCAGCAGTTCCTCTTTCGATAAGACGTTTTGCACCACGGATATTCTGTGCAAGGTTAAGTTCAACCAAACGCTTCATTACGAAGGGTTTGAAAAGTTCGATTGCCATTTCCTTGGGAAGACCGCACTGATGCATTTTAAGTTCAGGACCAACAACGATAACTGAACGGCCTGAATAGTCAACACGCTTACCAAGAAGGTTCTGACGGAAACGACCCTGCTTACCGCGAAGCATATCGGATAACGACTTAAGGGGACGGTTGCCGGGACCTGTAACGGGACGACCGCGGCGGCCGTTATCTATAAGTGCGTCAACTGCTTCTTGGAGCATACGCTTTTCGTTTCTGATAATAATATCAGGTGCGCCAAGTTCAAGAAGTTTTTTAAGACGGTTGTTACGGTTAATAACACGACGGTAAAGATCGTTAAGATCGCTGGAAGCAAATCTTCCGCCGTCAAGCTGTACCATGGGACGGATCTCCGGAGGAATAACCGGAACAACGTCCATGATCATCCATTCAGGCTTATTGCCTGATTTTCTGAAGGATTCAACTACCTCAAGACGTTTTACTGCTTTAATACGCTTCTGTGTTGACTTGGTAGTTTTTAATTCTTCTCTTAATTCTGCTGCTTCCTTATCAAGATCAATGGATCTGAGCAACTCACGAACTGCTTCAGCGCCCATGCCTGCGCGGAATGAGCCAATATTTATTTCTCTATCCATTACTTCGCGATAATCAGCATCGGAAATAACATCTTTCACCTGATACTCTGTTGCACCTTCATCAAGAACGATAAATGCTGCAAAGTAAAGTACTTTTTCAAGATCTTTAGGTGAAACGTTCAGTAAAAGGCTCATTCTTGAAGGAATGCCTTTAAAATACCAAATGTGTGATACGGGTGCTGCAAGACAAATATGTCCCATACGTTCACGACGAACTTTTGCGCGTGTAACTTCAACACCGCAACGGTCGCACACAAGACCTTTATATCTTGCACCTTTCTTGTACTTACCGCAAGAACATTCCCAGTCTTTTGTTGGGCCGAAGATCTTTTCACAGAAAAGACCTTCGCGCTCAGGTTTAAGTGTACGGTAGTTGATGGTTTCAGGCTTTGTAACTTCGCCGTAAGACCATTCAAGAATTTTCTCTGCCGGTGCAAGACCTATTTGTATTGAATCAAAATTGTTAAGTTCAAACAAGGCTTCATCTTCCTCTCATCAATTAGTCAACTCGTTTTTTACAAGTCGGGTGTGCTGATTATTCGTCAGCCTCGTCGTCTTCATCAAGATCGTCATCTTCATCTTCAAAAAGATCAAGTTCATCATCTAAAGACATTTCCTCATCCTCGAACATGTCCTCTTCGTCCTCTTCGATGCCATCAAGAATATCAATTCCGTCATCATCGTCAAGATCGCCGAGATCATCAAAATCATCATCATCGTCGTCAAGATCATCAAGATCATCATCGTCAAGATCGCCAAGCATTGCAAGAAGATCGCCCACAGGAGCATTTCTTTCTTTTTCATCAACGTACTCAACAACGTCTCTGTCATCGTCAAGAAGCTCGCGCATCTCAACTTCCTTATGCTCTTCTGTAAGAATCTTAACGTCAAGAGCAAGTGAACGAAGTTCCTCTAAAAGAACTTTGAAAGATTCGGGGATTCCGGGTTCAGGAACGTTCTGTCCCTTAACAATAGCCTCGTAAGCCTTAACACGGCCAACAACGTCATCGGATTTGATCGTAAGGATCTCCTGAAGTGTGTGTGCCGCACCGTAAGCCTCAAGTGCCCAAACTTCCATTTCACCGAAACGCTGACCGCCGAACTGGGCTTTACCGCCAAGGGGCTGCTGGGTAACAAGTGAGTAGGGGCCTGTTGAACGGGCGTGAATCTTATCGTCAACCATGTGAATAAGTTTGATCATGTACATGCAGCCAACGGTAACGGGGTTATCGAAGGGCTCACCGGTGCGTCCATCGTAAAGAATGGTTTTACCGGTAAATACATTTTCAGCATATTCGGCAAGTTCCTGCTGTGCAGTTTCTTCCTTCTTGTTCTTGTTTTCAATCTTCTCAAGCCCAAAGAGAGGTGCCATATCGCCTAAGATCTTGGCAGTTGCAACAAAGTATTTGTCAGCAAGGGCAATAACGCGATCAGCAAGTTGAAGTTTATCTTCAACCTCATTATCATAAGCAAGATCCTTGATCTCAAGGAACTCCTTATCATAGGCTTCAACGTCGATCTTGCCGCCGTCATAATCGGGCTGATCTTTACCGCGAAGTGCTTTACCCATTTCAAGAAGCTGACCTGCAGTATGGCCTAATGCGCCATCAACAACGGGAATTTCCTCAGTTGAGCGCAAACGTACTGCAAAGGTAAGAAGTGTATCGATCTTCTCCAAAAGTTTTGAAGCAAGTGAAAGTTTTTCAATATCTGCTTCGTGTGCACCGTCGAAAACGGGAGTTGCGATCTTAATGCCAAGTTTCTTTGCGGCAATACCCAAGTGAACTTCGAGAACCTGACCAACGTTCATACGCGAAGGAACGCCCAGGGGGTTAAGGCAGATCTGAACGGGTGTGCCGTCGGGCATAAAGGGCATATCCTCCTCAGGAAGAACACGGGAAATAACACCCTTGTTTCCGTGGCGGCCTGCCATCTTATCGCCGGCATGGATCTTACGTTTTTGTGCAAGATATACACGAACCATTTTGTTTACGCCGGGAGAAAGTTCATCTTTATTCTCACGGGTAAAGATCTTAATATCAACAACAACACCGCCTTCACCGTGAGGTGCGCGAAGTGAAGTATCACGAACTTCTTTTGCGTTGTTTGAGAAAATTGCATGAAGAAGTTTTTCTTCAGCAGTAACGTCAGTTTCACCCTTAGGTGTAACCTTACCAACAAGAATATCGCCTGAATGAACTTCAGCACCGATGCGGATAATACCTTCCTCATCAAGGTTTCTGCGCATATCCTCGCCTACGTTGGGAATATCGTGTGTGATCTCTTCAGGACCAAGTTTGGTATCTCGGGCTTCGCACTCGTACTCTTCAATATGAATGGTTGTGAAGATATCGTCACGGGCAAGACGCTCAGAAATAAGCATAGCGTCTTCGTAGTTATAACCGTTCCAAGGCATGAAAGCAATAACGATGTTTCTGCCTAAGGAAAGTTCGCCCTGGCTTGTTGAAGGACCGTCAGCAAGAGTTGTCTTATACTCAACGCGCTGACCTTTTTCAACGATAGGTACCTGGTTGATGCAGGTTCCCTGGTTGGAACGACGGTATTTTAATAATTCATAGGTAATCGTTTCACCGTTGTCATGCTTAACAATGATCTTGTCAGCATCAACGTACTCAACGACACCGGGGCCTTGTGAAAGAACTGAAACACCGCTGTCGCGTGCTGCTTTATATTCGATACCGGTACCAACGATAGGTGCCTCGGTTCTTAAAAGCGGAACTGCCTGACGCTGCATGTTTGCGCCCATCAGAGCACGGGATGCGTCGTCGTTTTCAAGGAAGGGGATCATTGCAGTTGCAACTGATACTACCTGCTTGGGTGAAACGTCAATATAGTCAACTTCGTGAACGGAAACGCGCAAGAAATCTTCTTTACTACGCGCTGAAACAACTTCGTTTACAAAGCGTCCGTTTTCATCAATAGGCTCGTTAGCCTGAGCGATAATATAACGATCCTCATCGTCAGCAGCAAGGTAAACAACCTCTTTGGTAACAATGCCGTTTTTCTTATCTACCTTGCGGTAGGGTGACTCCATAAATCCGTACTCATTGATGCGTGCATAAGTTGCAAGTGAGCCGATAAGACCGATGTTCTTACCTTCAGGAGTTTCGATAGGACACATTCTTCCGTAGTGTGAATGGTGAACGTCACGAACTTCAAATGAGGGACGGTCACGGTTAAGACCGCCGGGACCCAATGCAGAAAGACGACGCTTATGCGTAAGTTCAGCAAGGGGGTTGTTCTGGTCCATAAACTGTGAAAGCTGTGATGAACCGAAGAACTCACGGATAACCGCTGATACGGGACGGATATTTATAAGTGATGCAGGTGAAACGCTGTCGATAGACTGGCTTGTCATTCTTTCACGGATAACACGTTCCATTCTTGAAAGACCAACGCGAAGCTGATTCTGTAAAAGCTCGCCTACGCAACGAACACGACGGTTGCCAAGGTGGTCGATATCATCAAGATCACCATGACCTTCGCAAAGTGTAATGATATAGTTGATGCTTGCAACGATATCAGACATATAAAGATGTTCAGGTGAAAGATCTTCCATATCTGCAACAAGGCGTGCTTTGATCTGCTCATCTGTTGAACACTCGGAAAGAATATTCATTAAGGTATCATAATGAACATACTCTCTGATGCCAACTTCCTTAGGATCAAAGTTAAGATATGCCTTGGGATCAATAAAGCCGTTTGACATAACGCGAACAGTCTTTACTGTTTCCTCACCGGATTCATTTTTAAGAGTGATCTTGAGGTTTACAAGCATAACGCCTGCGTTCTGGATCTCATAAGCCTTCTCGCTTGAGATAACCTGTCCCTTTTCAAGAAGCACTTCACCATCAGGTGAAATAATATCTTCTGCAGCAATGTGGCCTGCAATTCTTGAAGCAAGAGCAAGTTTTTTGTTGAACTTATAACGTCCAACGCGTGCAAGATCATAGTGACGGCTCTCAAAGAAACTTGAAGTAAGTCTGTCACGCATAATTGATTCTTCAGCATTTTCACCGGGACGGATACGCTTGTACATCTCGGTAAGACCATCCAGTTCATTGAAAATGTTGCTCTGGTGGTCGTGCTCGATAGTAGCCTTTAAAACTTCGCTTTCGCCCAAAAGTTCAATAAGTTGTTCGTCGCTTGAATAACCTAATGCGCGAAGAAGTGCAGTGATAGAAACCTTACGGCTTCTGTCAACCTTAACTGAAAATACGTTAGTATTATCAATTTCAAACTCCATCCATGCACCGCGGTTGGGAATAAGCGTTGCGCCGAACTGGAAACTACCTGCCGCTTTATCATCAGCAAAATAACAGCCGGGTGAACGTACAAGCTGAGAAGCAACAACACGTTCAGCACCGTTTATGATAAATGTACCCGTAGGCGTCATAAGCGGGAAATCACCCATGAAAACATCCTGTTCAAGAATCTCCCGAACAGTTCCGTCATCATTTTTAAGTGTAAGACGAACCTTTACGCGCATGGGTGCGGCGTAAGTAACGTCTCTGTCCTTGCACTCCTCAATAGAGTACTTAGGTGCATTCTCTATGTAGCAGTCCAGGAATTCCAGACTCATTGCACCTGAAAAATCGTTGATGGGCGAGAAATCCCTTACGATGGGACCAAGATCTTCCTTAACGAATTTGTTATAGGAATTTTTCTGGATCTCAATCAGATCGGGCATCTCTAAAGCCGCATCGATCTCAGCAAAGGATAATCTGTCTTCCTTAGCGGTTTCTGCTGCGTTCAATACCTTATGAAGCATACTTTCACTCTCCTAATCTTGATTGGTTATGAGGTAATTTTCAAAAATGCCAAAACTCCCTTGTTTTGGGCATTTTGGGGACAAAATCCCCTTACCCACATAAAATGTGCGCAATTTACCCCATAATATAGTTTTATACAGTTGTCAAGTATAACAGAAAAGTCAATGCTTGTCAATCAAAATTTATAAAAAAAGCAAATTATTTTGTCAAATGCTATATGTTGTGGTCAGTATTTCTTCAAACCACAAGTTTACTTCAAAACGAAAAAAATCAGATCGAAAAACAGAGGATTTTATAAAAAAATAACCTCTGAAAATGGATGATGTTTTTAGCGGAGAATTTATGCTTTGAGCAAAGTGCAAGCATCGCATTTGACTAGTCAAACGCAAATATGGGCTAAGCCCAAACCCTTATAACGACAGAAAGAGATAACAAATCGGTTCGTAGCCGAAATGTTATCTCTTTTTCTGTTGG
>JAZULU010000226.1:0-6584 GCA_045603265.1 Clostridia bacterium | reverse complement strand
GTTAAGAAAGCAGAAGAATCAGGAATCAGAGAAAAGGTTAAAATTATGATCGGCGGCGCACCTATAAATCAGGAATATTGCGATTCCATTGGTGCTGACTGCTATACCGTTGATGCGGCAAGTGCGGCAGATGCGGCAGTTGAATTTTGCAAATAAATATTTAAGGTGGAGAAAAAATGACTGCAAGAGAGCGGTGATTAAATATTTTAAATTATAAGAACGTTGACAGAATGCCTGCTGTCCATTTTGGCTACTGGAAAGAACTTCTTAAAGAGTGGGCGAAAGAGGGGCATATTCCCGAAGAGTTGACACATAATCCCTATGATATGAATGTGCTAAAGGCGCTTGATAAAATAATCGGATGGGACTGCGGCTGGGGGCTTTGTGAAGGAACAAACAACGGCTTGTCTCCTGCCTTTGAAAAAAAGGTCATTGAAACGCTTCCTGACGGCACCGAGCGAGTGCTTACAGAGAACGGTGTTATTGAAAAGATAAAGCCGGGTATCGTTTCAATTCCCTCAGAAGATGATTATCTTTTGAAGGACAGAGAAGCCTTTGAAACTTTGTTCAAGCCTAAAATGCAGTATTTTTCCGAGCGTGTCAACGTTGAATATTTTAAAAAATTTAACGAAACTCGTGATATGGAAAATCCCATAGGTCTTAATGTGGGAAGCGTAATGGGGGATATCCGTAATATAACTACTGTTATCGGAATGAGTTATCTTATCTATGATGAGGATGAAGATCTTTTCAGGGATATTGTTGATACATATGCTGAAATGCAATATAAATGCGCAGAAGCGGTTTTTGAAACGGGCGCAAAGTTTGATTATGCTCATTTCTGGGAAGATATATGCTTTAAAAACGGACCTTTATTAGCTCCCGATCTCTTTGATGAACTTTGTGCAAAGCACTATAAAAAGCGTACTGAACTTTGTCATAAGTACGGAATCAATATTGTTTCCCTTGACTGTGACGGTGTTGTTGAAAAACTTATTTCCACATGGATAGAAAACGGCGTAAACGTTTTGTTCCCCATAGAAATCGGCACCTGGGGCGATCAGTTTGAAAATGCCCGTAAAAAATACGGCAAACAGATTCTCGGTGTAGGAGGTATGGATAAAACTGCTTTCAGAAAAGATAAAAAGGCAGTAGATGAAGAAATTGAGCGCATAAAACGTCTTGCAGGTATGGGCGGATTTATTCCTTGTCCCGACCACAGACTTATGCCGGGATCAAAATTTGAATTGGTACAGTATTATGCCGAAGAAATAAAGAAAATTAAGATTTGAGGCATAAGAGAAAATAGTTGAGGAATTCAATATGAAATATAATATGAAAAAATGGATAGATGATCTTAAAGAAGCGAAGGTTAAAAAGCCTATGCCTATTTTGTCCTTTCCTTGCGTAAGTTTGCTTGGAATCAGCGTTAAGGAACTTATTTCCGATAGCGATCTTCAGGCAAAAGGGATGAAAATGGTTGCTGACAGAACAGATGCATTAGCATCGGTAAGTTTTATGGATCTTTCTGTAGAAGCGGAGTGCTTCGGCGCAAAGGTTATTGTTTCCGATGATGAAGTTCCAACAGTTAAAGGACGATATGTAAATGATATGGATGAGGCGGAAGCACTTGAAATTCCTTTAATCGGTGCAGGCAGAACTTCCATTTATATAGATGCAATAAAAAAGGCAACGGAAGAAATAAATGATCGACCTGTGTTTGCAGGCATGATAGGGCCGTTTTCTCTTGCGGCAAGACTTTTGGACGTATCGGAAATAATGATCGATTGCTATGATGATCCTGATATGGTGCATCTTGTTCTTGACAAAACCACGTCTTTTTTAATAGAATATGCAAAGGCATATAAAAATGCAGGCGCAAACGGAATTGTGCTTGCTGAGCCCGTATCAGGTTTGCTTTCGCCAATGCTTGAAGAGGAGTTTTCATCTCCATATGTTAAAAGAATCGTTGATGCGGTGCAGGATGAAAACTTTATTCTTATTTATCATAACTGCGGTGATAACGTGCCCGTTATGCTTAAATCTATTTTATCAACGGGTGCTTCTGCATATCACTTTGGCAACGCTGTAGATATGGAAAAGGATATTATCTTAAAAGTTCCTGAAAATACGGTTGTTATGGGTAACGTTGATCCTGCAGGGGTATTACGCATGGGAACACCTGCGGATGTAAGAAAAGAAACTCTTTCTATAATGGAAAATTGTTGTAAATATAATAATTTTGTAATATCATCAGGGTGTGATATTCCGCCAATGACGCCTTGGGAGAATATAGATGCGTTTTTTGAGGCGGTAAGTGATTATTATAAATAGGTGGTTTCTATGCAATTATCAGATTACACGATAAAACTTTTAGAAGATATTGAAAAAAGAATCGATCCGGAAACGGAAGAAGATTATAAAAATCAATGGAAGAACTTCTGGTACGGAAAAACCGATACGGATGTTTTTGTTCCTGAAAGAAAAAAGGTATCAAGTGCGGGGATCGAAGTTAAAGATATACATATAAATGATGCTATAAACGATTTTGAACTTATGCTTTGTTCAGAACTTGCATCTGTAAGCAAAAGGCTTAATAGCACTACAGATTCCCTTGGTATCCGTGCAAATTACGGAACAGGTATTATGACTTCGCTTTTTGGTGCGGAACTTTTTGAAATGCCACGAAGCACCAACACTTTGCCTACAACAAAATCCTGGAATGATAGCGATAAGATCCGTGAAACTTTAGATAAAGGAATTCCCGATCTAAATAGCGGACTTGGTAAAAAAGTTCTTTACTTTGGCGAAATGTGCAACGAGGTCTTTGAAAAATATCCCAAAATAAAGAAATATGTAGATGTTTATCATCCTGATACTCAAGGACCCCTTGATATTGCTGAACTTCTATGGGGTGGTGAGATGTTTTATGAAATGTATGATGATCCCGATTTTGTTCATTCTGTATTAAGGCTTATTACAGATACATACAAATCATTTCTTGATAAATGGTATACCATAATTCCTAAAAATGATGAACTTTCCACCCATTGGACACTTATGCACAAGGGGAATATTCTTATCCGACTTGACAGCGCCATGAATATTTCAACAGAGTTTTACAACGAGTTCAGTAAGCCCTACGATAGTGAACTGTTCAAGTATTTTGGTGGCGGATGCATTCATTTTTGCGGTAGGGGAGATCACTATATTGATTCTCTTTGCGAAACAGAAGATCTTTACGGCATAAATATGTCCCAACCTGAACTTAATGATATGGGTAAAATATTAGGTACGTTAGAAAAGTATGACATGAAGATATTTGCATTACCCAATGCTCAAAAATATGCAAATGAAATTAACGTAAAAAGAGGCATTATCAATGGATAAGCAGACGATATTTGAAAAATTAAAGGAAGTTCCCATAAAAAACGGCGCTTTTAAGTCAAATATAATATCCGTTGAAAATGTTGAACTGGATAGGGCGTTTCGTGATATGTGCGCATCAAATGCCTGCGGAATGTACGGTAAATGTTATATGTGCCCACCTGACGTTGGCGATATAGATGCTCTTATGGCTGAGGTAAAAAAATACGATTACGCTCTTGTGTATCAAACTGTTACCGAACTTGAGGATAGTTTTGATTTTGAAGGAATGATAGAAGCAAAAAAGAAGACCTATCCCATTGCACAAAATATCCGCAAAGCATTTTCTGATATGAATATATTAAATGTATTGCATCTTGGTGCGGGCGGTTGCGGTGTGTGTGAAAAATGTGCAAAGCAAGTTGGCGAGCCTTGCAGATTTCCCCAAAATGCGATGGCATCTCTTGAAGCATACGGTTTTAACGTATCGGCCCTTGCAAAGGCATCAGAAATGAAATATATTAATGGGCAGAACACCGTTACCTATTTTGGTGCAGTTCTGTTCTCGCTTGATGGAGAGAAACATGAGTGAAAAAATAGCCGTTATTGTAGACGGAAAAACTGTATATGCCCAAAAAGGAACTTTCCTTTCTGAAATCGTAAATGGTGAAAAGCCTTGCGGCGGGCACGGCAAGTGCGGAATGTGTAAGGTGAAAGCCAAGGGAGATCTTTCCGCAATCACTAACGAAGAAAAAATCTTGCTTTCTGTAAATGAAATTGAAAAGGGAGTCCGCCTTAAATGCCTTACGAAGGCACTTGGAACTTGTGAAGTTACAACTTTTTCACAAAATGATACAACACAGATATTAACTGATGGGATATTCACTGAAACAAAAATTGATCCCATGTTTAAAAAATTCGGCGTTGCAATAGATATCGGAACTACCACTGTTGCTGCAAAAATTTATAATGTAAAAGGCGAAATGCTTAAAAGTACGTCGCGCCTTAATCCTCAACAAGAATGGGGGGCTGACGTGGTATCTCGCATAGAGGCATCAATAAACGGAAAAAACGATGCACTTTCAGCGGCAATAAGAAATGCTCTTGATGAGATAATAAAGGAACTTGCCGATCCTCTTAATATAAACACAAAGGATATTGACGGCGTAGTAATAACGGGAAATACCGTTATGCTTTCATTGCTTGTTAATGCGAGCGTTGAACCCTTTTCACACGCACCTTTTAAAGTAAAAAGACTTTTTAATGAAGAACTTTCTGCAAAAAAAATAGGATTAAATAGCCTTGAAGAGGACACATGTATATATGTTCCACCTTGCATATCTGCCTTTGTAGGGGCAGATATAACCTGCGCAATATTTGCAACGGAGTTATTGAAAAAAGATACTGCCATGCTCATTGATATCGGAACAAACGGGGAACTTGCAATGTGGCATAAAGGCAAATTAACGGTTTGCTCCACCGCCGCAGGCCCTGCCTTTGAGGGTGTAGGTATTAAAATGGGTATGCGCGGTGCTGTCGGTGCAATCGATAAGGTGCAGTTGGTAAACGGAAATCTTTATGCTCACGTTATAGGTGAAAGTGAAGCAAAGGGCATCTGCGGAAGCGGACTTATTGATACAGTAGCCTGCCTTATTGAAAATGAAAGTCTTGATGAAAGCGGATATCTTGAAGATGAAAAAGTGCTTGTAAAAGATTCTGTATATTTGTATCCTGAAGATATACGCATGCTTCAACTTGCCAAAAGTGCCATCTGCGCAGGATTGATGACTCTTGTTGAAACGGCAGTGATAAAACTTTCTGATGTAGCCGTTCTTTACGTTGCAGGCGGATTTGGAAACTATCTTAACGTAAGAAACGCATCAAAGATAGGATTGCTTCCCCAAAAACTTTCAACAAAAACCAAAAATATAGGTAACGGTGCACTTGCAGGTGCCTCACTTCTGCTAATTAATAAAAACGTCAGAGAAAATATGATTGAAACAGTAAAAAATGCTACGGTAATTGATCTGGCATCAAACCCTGTATTTACCGAAAAATATATGATGTCAATGATTCTTGAAGAAGTATAAAAAAGTTAAAACGGCTTGCACAAAAAGCAAGTCGTTTTTTTAAATTTAAGAATACTTTTTTATGAAAGTCCTTCTAAACGTACAATCGATCTGTTAAAATATGTTAAAAATACAAATAATGATTACTTTTAATTTAGGAACAGACTTAATATTCATGATTCGTTGATAATAAATGGCAGATTATCATTCAGAACGATATGTGTAAAAATACTTGATATTTTTTGAAAACTATTGTATAACATAATTAAATATTTTATATACATGACTATCAGTTTTTACAAGGAGTTTTTATGGATTTTAAAATGACAGAGAATCAAATTAAAGAAGCCATTATAAGAATGAATAATTCTGAGGAGTATTTGGCATTAAAAAAATACTATGATCAGGAAAGTTTCCTTAAAATCTTACATGTTTCCCGTGATGAAAAAGTACATAGTAATTTTATTCATTGGATTCTAAACCCCGATTCTCATCATGAATTGGACTATTTTCCGCTTCAAAAGTTTCTTGAAATGATATCGATAATTTACAGTCGAGCAGATAAAGAAAAAGTTAGTTTTCCTAAAAACTTTGAAGAAAAGTTTTTGTTAGGTGACTACACCTTAACAGATGAAAGTGATGTGTGCACAGAATTTCCAACCAACGAAATTGCAGGTTTTGATAACAAAGGACGAATTGATATTTTAATCACTTTAGCATTTAAAGGATCTGATAAAATATTACCGATCATCATAGAAAACAAAGTTCTTTCTACTGAAAACGATGAAAACAGAAAGAGTAAAAAAGCGGACAAGAGTAAACAAACTGAAAAATATTGTAAATGGGCAAAGGAAAAATATAAAGATAAAACAAAATATGAAACACCCATTCTTATTTTTCTGGCGCCGGATTTTGAAAGCGAAATCAAATGTAAAAGTGAAGCGTTTATTAAAGTAAGTTATCAAAATTTGGTTGATTATGTAATAGAGCCTTGCTTGATGAGAACGGCGAATGATCAATCTAAATTCTTTATTGAAAATTATTTAAGATGTCTTAGTAATACCACGATAAACAAAATTACCGGAAAAAAGGAAGGTAGAATTATGGCTTTTATTAGTAAAGAAAGAGAATTGTTGGAAAAGTTTCATG
>JAZULU010000225.1:0-6888 GCA_045603265.1 Clostridia bacterium | reverse complement strand
CATCCAATCTTGGTGCTGTTGAACTTACTATTGCACTTCACTATGTTTTCGATATGCCACAAGATAAAATTGTTTTTGACGTAGGTCATCAGTCTTATACACACAAGATTTTGACAGGCAGAAAAAATGATTTTAATAAACTTAGAAAAAGCAATGGCATAAGTGGTTTTCCTACGCATAAAGAAAGTGAATATGATGTTTTTGATGCAGGTCATTCTTCAACTTCAATTTCTGCGGCATTAGGTATTGCTCGTGCAAGAGATAATAGAAATGAAAATTATCATGTTGTTGCCGTTATTGGTGATGGTGCAATAGGCGGTGGAATGGCTCTTGAAGCACTTAATGATGCAGGTTCATCACAAAAAACAAATCTTATTATTGTTCTAAATGATAATGAAATGTCAATATCAAAGAACGTTGGTGCATTATCAAGCAATTTTTCTAAATTACGTTCTGCAAAAAACTATATTCTTAGCAAAAATCGTTTAAAAAATTTCCTTGATAAAATTAATAAATCAGGTAAACTTTCAAGTTTTATTGCTCATTTAAGAAATACGATAAGATATCTTATTATTGGCGAAAATATATTTGATGCAATGGATATTACTTATTTAGGACCTATTGATGGACATTCCATAAGTGATCTTATTGATATTTTTTCCCGTGCAAAAGATTGCAAGGGACCGGTGATGATTCATACACACACTGTAAAAGGAAAAGGATATAAAGAAGCAGAAAAAAATCCTGAACTTTTCCATGGTGTTTCAGTTAAAAAAGATGTTTCTGATGAAAAAATAAGTTATACGTCTATTTTGGGTGAAACTTTATGTGAACTTGCTGAAAATGATGCACGTATTTGTGCGATAACAGCAGGTATGACATATAATACCGGATTATTAGAGTTTTCAAAAAAATATAAAAATAATTTTTTTGATACCGGTATTGCAGAACAACATGCTATTGCAATGGCAGGCGGTCTTGCTAAAGGTGGAATGAAACCTTTTGTTGTTATCTATTCCACGTTCTTACAGCGCGGTTTCGATCAGATATTTCATGATTTATGTTTACAAGATGTTGCAGTAACGATTTGTATTGATCATGCAGGACTAACAGGGGAAGATGGGGCAACTCATCAGGGAGTATATGATCTTGGATTTTTGCGAGGAATGCCTGAACTTGTAATTCTTGAGCCACGAGATGCTGTTGAGTTTAAAAAAATGCTTATTTTTGCCTCAAAATGCAATAAAACTGTTGCAATAAGATATCCCAAAGGTGCTGTTAAGAACATTGAAGGAGAAAAAACTTTTGAAAATCCTTCGTGGGACTATTTAAGACGTGGCAATAATGGGACGATCATATCATTTGGATCAACTTTGATTGTTGCTGAACAAGTGTCAAAAGCACTTGATTATACACTTGTTGATGCCCGTTCTTTGAAGCCGTTGGATCATGATATTCTTGAAGAAATAAAAGATGATAAAATTTTCGTTATTGAAGAAAATGTATCTGAAGGCGGTTTGCTTGAAGGAATTTTAAAATATTATTCCGAAAAAAATAAATCTGTTAAAGTTAAAGGATTCTGTTTGAAAGATCAATTTGTTCGTGTGGGATCTGTAAAAGAACAACTTAAAGAAAATTCATTGGATGCAGAATCAATAATTAATTGTATAAAAAATGAGATTAGATAAAGCAATATTTGAACGAGGGTTTGTTCAATCAAGAAGTAGGGCGGCATTACTAATTGCTGAAAACAGTGTAACCGTAAACGGGAAAATTATTACTAAATCTTCATATGAGGTTAGTGATAATGATATCATAAATGTAAATGACAGCATTGGTTATGTTGGCAGAGGCGGATTAAAACTTGAGGCTGCATTAAAAAGCTTTCTTATTGATGTAAAAGATAAAAAAGCACTGGATGTTGGTGCATCTACCGGTGGGTTTACTCAATGTCTTCTTAAATATGGCGTTTCTTCTGTAATTGCTATTGATGTTGGACATGATCAGATGCATGATAGCATTAAAAATGATCCGCGTGTTACACTGATTGAAAATTTTAATGCAAAAAATTTATCTATCGATGTTGTTAAAGAAAAAGTTGATATTATCGTTATGGATGTTTCTTTTATATCTCAAACTGAAATTTTTTCAGCGATGTTTCCGTTGATTAAAGATGATGGGTGTGCAGTTACGTTGGTTAAACCTCAATTTGAAGTTGGCGGTAAATATTTAAACAAAAGAGGCGTTGTAAAAGATAAAAAAATTTATTATGATGTTTTCTTAAAAATCCAATCCTTTGCCATAAAAAATGGTTTCTGTATAAAAAATGCATGCATTTCACCGGTGCTTGGTGGTGATGGTAATACTGAGTTCTTGTTTGAGTTTATAAAAGGTGATAAAGTTTTTGATTTTATGCCATTATACAATAAAGTTTTGAAGGGATAATGTTTTGAAAAAGATAGGCATTTACGTTAATAGAAACAAAGATAAAAATTTATTAATTACCAATAAAGTTTTTACCTATGCTGAAAATGAAGGTTTTGAATGTCAAATAATAATTGATTCAAAACAACAAGATGAAGCTGAAATTCTTAAAAACGAAGAACTTTTGCGTGAAAAAGATTTTGTTATTGTGCTTGGCGGTGACGGAACAATTCTTCGTATTGCTTCGGTTGCGGCAAGAGTGCAAGTACCTTTATTGTCCATTAATCTTGGGCATCTTGGCTTTTTAACGGAACTTGAATTAAGTGAAGTTGAAGAGGGGATAAAACTTATAAAAAATAATGAATATACCGTTGAAAAAAGAATGATGCTTTCATGTGTTGTGGAAGGAACGGAACATCTTGCGCTTAACGATGTTTGCTTGCAACGTGCAAGCAGAGCAAGATTGTTAAAGTTTGAGGCCTATTCGGGTGATGAGTTTATTGATGCACTTTCGGCGGATGGTGTTCTTGTTTCAAGTCCTACAGGTTCAACGGCATATTCTTTATCTGCCGGAGGACCTATTGTAAGTCCCAAATTAAGTCTTATGCTCATGACACCAATTTGTGCACATACTCTTCGTGCAAGACCTATTGCGTTTAGTGATGATGAAACCCTTATTTTTAAAACGGCTGATAAGTGTGGATTCTCCGTTGTTTGTGATGGAATCCCTATTCAATGTAATACCGTCATTGATACGGTAAAAATTTCAAAATCAAGATATGATTTGCAGTTTATTAATTTGAAACAAAAAAGTTTCTTTGGAAGATTGCAAACAAAATTTGCTGAATGGAATTTAAGCAAGGAGTAAAAAATGAAAACGACAAGACATAGTAAAATTCTGGATATTATATCAAAAAAAGAAATCGAAACACAGGAAGAATTGGTTGCAGAACTTGTTGATGCAGGATTTAAGGTCACACAAGCAACTGTTTCAAGAGATATAAAAGATTTGAGACTTACAAAAATACCAGATGAACGTGGCGGATACAAATATACTTCAATGGATAAAGCAGATGCAGGAATAACACCAAAAATGAAACAATTATTTATAAATACCGTTTTATCGATTACGTCAGCAAATAATATTGTTGTTGTAAAAACCTTAGCAGGTTCTGCAAGTACCATTGGTGTTGTTGTTGATGCACTTAAACATCCCGCAATTCTCGGAAGTGTTGCCGGAGATGATACTATGATTATTGTTGTTGCTTCTAACGAACAAGTTGCAGATGTTGTTGCAAAATTGAATTTTATGTTACATTAAAGAGGAAATAAAGTATGCTTCAGCAACTTTCTATTAAAAACATTGCGCTTATTGATTCGCTTACTATAGAACTTGGAAACGGGTTTAATGTTCTTTCTGGTGAAACAGGCGCAGGAAAATCAATTATAATAGATTCTTTAAATCTCATTTTGGGTGAAAGAGCAGATAAAGATCTTGTTCGCTCCGGTACTCCCAAAGCAAGAGTTGAAGGTATATTTAATATTGAAAACAATTCGGGGATTTTTGATCTTCTTGAAGAAAATGGAATAGAAAACGAAGATGACACACTGATTGTTGTTCGTGAAATTTCTTCTGATGGTAAAAGTGTTTGCAGAATTAATGGTAATGCAGTTACACTTAATGTTTTGAAGAAAATAGCAGATAAACTTGCTGATATTCATGGGCAACACGAACATCAGACTTTATTAAGAAAAGAAAGTCACTTAGATTTCCTTGACAGTTTTGGAGGGAAGGCAATTACTGAACAAAAAGATAATGTTAGAATCGCATATACATATTATAAAACATGTCTTGATAAACTTAACGGTGATTGGGGTACATCAGAAGAACGTGCTGATAGAATAGAAATGCTTGAATTTCAAATTGATGAAATTGAAAAAGCAGAGATTTCTGTTGGGCAGGAAGATGAATTAAAATTAAGAGCTGATGTTTTGAAAAATGCTGATAAAATCAAGGAGATTCTTAGTGATGCAGCACAACTTACAGGTGGAAATTCTCTTGATGAAATAAGAGGTGCTTGCAGCGTTCTTTCAAAAATTGCAGGCGTAGACAAAAAATATGAAGAGTTGTATGAACGTTTAGAAAGTTCGTTCTATGAACTTGAAGATATTTCGCAAGAAATTAAAAGTGAAGTGGACAAGGTTGATGCTGATCCTTATGAATTAGAAAAGATTGAAGATAGATTAGCTCAACTTCGAAAAATTTTCAGAAAATATGGTAATGACGAAGAATCTGTCCTAAAATACTATGATGATGTTTGTGAAGAACTTGATAGACTTATCAATGCTGAGAAGACAATAGATGAACTTGAGAAACAAGCAGAACAATTTAAAACAGAGTATTATAGGCAAGCTGATAAATTAAGTGAATTACGTCATGATACGGCCATAGCGTTTGAAGATAGAATTAAAATGGAACTTGCTCAGTTAGGCATGAAAAATGCAAATCTTGAAGTGGATTTTCATGATACTGAAATGATATCAACTAATGGATATGATGATGTTGAATTTTTATTTTCGGCAAATATGGGTGAACCGGTCAAACCTTTATCTAAGATTATTAGCGGTGGCGAAATGAGCAGATTTATGCTTGCGATGAAAAGTGTAGCTGCTGATGATGTGATGCTTCCGATAATGGTTTTTGATGAAATTGATACAGGAATAAGCGGAAGTGGCGCACAAGTTGTTGCACAAAAAATTGCAGCACTTTCTAAAAGGCATCAAGTTATTGCAATAACACATTTACCTCAGTTAGCATCAATGGCTGATTGTCACTTCCTTATTAAAAAGTTTTCTGATGATGAAAGAACTCATACCGAAGTTTCTTTGATGAACTATGAAGAACGCAAAAATGAAATTGCAAGACTTGCAGGTGGCGCTGAGACACTTTTGGCAATTCAACGCGCTGAAGAGATACTTAATCAAGCTGAAGAATATAAAAAAACTATTTAAGAATCTGTGAAAAACAGATTCTTTTTTATATTTTAAATTAAAATGGAGATATTAAACTATAATGTGATATAAATTAATTGTTTCAAAAAAAATTAAATGATTCCAAAAGTTTTTGCTTTTAATTTTTAAATTTAATCAAACAATATTATCTGCCTGAAAGAGGAGAAATAATTATGTTTTTAAAAAAATTTTTTGTGTTTTTTTTAGTTGGAATGGTGATAGTGGCTTCTCAATCAGAGGCAGCAAAAAAAATGTTTGATAAACAAGAATTAACGTTATACCAAAGTCGATTTTTTGGAAGTAATGTTGCTCTTGATTCAAAAGCAAATGTTGAATTAATTAAAAATTCTGCCTATTCAAATAACAATTCGTTTTTTGCTAAACGAATTAATATTAAAAAAGATAAATATGTGTATCTTGGTGGAGAAACTGTTGGCATTGCATTTTATACAGAAGGTATATTTATAACAGATATTGTTCCTGTTAAAAATACAGATGGGAAATATGTTGTTCCTGCTAATGACGCAGGTATACGAAAAGGCGATTACATTGTAGAAGCAAATGGAATAGAATTAAATGATATATCAAATTTGGATGCTGTTATTCAAGCTTCGGGTGGAAACAGAATCAAGTTAAAAATTTCACGGCAAGATAAATTATTTGAAACAGAAATTCAGCCTGTTAAAGGAAATGATGATAAAAAATATCGACTTGGATTGTGGATGCGTGATAGTGCAGCCGGGTTAGGAACGATAACTTATATAAACCCCATAGATAATAGTTTTGTTGCTCTTGGTCATTCGATTTGCGATTCCGATACAAGTGAAATTTTAAAAGTAAAGGACGGAAGAATTGTTCAATGTGAAATTACCGGTGTAAAAAAAGGAGAAAACGGATTGGCAGGTGAATTAAAAGGATCTTTTGGTGTAAATGCGCAACAAATCGGCACTATTAACGAAAATACAAAATTTGGAATAAAAGGAACTATTTTTGATGTTTCAAAAAAACAAACAATTCCGTTAGGTTCAAAAGATATGATACATGAAGGGGAGGCTTACATCTATTCAGATTTTGAAAATGGTATTTTGAAAAAATATGCAATAGAAATTCTGCATATAAACAATCAAACCTACCCATCTGAAAAGGGAATGGTAATAAAAATTACCGATAAAGAACTGATAAATAAAACTGGAGGTATTGTTCAAGGTCTTTCCGGAAGTCCTATTATCCAAGATGGGAAATTAATAGGCGCGGTTACTCATGTAATGATCAAGGATCCCCAAAAAGGTTACGGAATTTTTATTGAAAATATGTTAGATAGTTCTAAAAATGATTTAAATCACAGAAGTAACAATGTTGCGTAAAATAAAAAATGCTCTTTTGTATAAAGGGCATTTTTATATTTATCATCAAAAAAATACATTTTTCTTCGTTGCATAATAAGATTAATTT
>JAZULU010000224.1:0-12405 GCA_045603265.1 Clostridia bacterium | reverse complement strand
CATCACTATGTACTTTTCAAGGAGCTTTCTTCACTTCCTTCGGCGCCCTGCCAAAGTCAGCCTGTTAATAATACCAAATTTAAGAACTTTTGTCAACCACTTTTTTTACTTTTTTTAAAGTTTTTTTCGCAGTCACTTTTTCTCTTAATTTCGTGCCCTCTCCCTTGAAGGCTTGCTTATTATATTACCTTCACCATTTTTTGTCTACTACTTTTTTGTGAACTTTTTGTAAACTTCGCAAAGATTCCTAAATATGCTAAATTTTCAAAAAACTCCCACAAGATATTGTTTTTACTTATTATTATATATATACATTTTTTTATTGACTTTTCATTATTATTGTTGTACAATCTTTTTTGAAGCCAAAAGGCAATAAATTTTTAAGGAGAAAAAAACATGAAAAAAATTTTTTCAACACTTGTAACTCTTATGCTCGTGTTCAGTCTTCTTTTTACATTTACAGGCTGTGATGACCAGAGCAAATTAGTAGGCACATGGAAAGCCGAAGTGCAATTCGGTGAAGCCATGAACGAACTCTTCAACAGCAGTTCAGACACAAAGGAAATGGCAGAGTATTTTGACTTTGATGATCTTGTACTTGTAATTACCTTAGAGTTTGATGATGACGATACATATAAAATGTACGTTGACGAAGATGATAACAAAGACTTTGCACCTACCATCAAAAAAGTTATGGTAAAAGGTCTTGAAGAATATCTCAGCAAAGAACTTGAAGGCTCAGGCATCACCGTTGATCAAGTACTTCAATCACAGAACACAACATTGGAAGACTTAGTTGATCAAATTATTTCTGACGATAAGATCGAGGAAGTTTTTGCAGAAATGGAACAAGAAGGCGACTATCTTGCAGAAGACGGCAAACTTTATCTTGATGATGAAGATGAATATAAAAAGTATGAACTTGAAGGTAAAAAACTTACATTAAAGAGTTCATCAAAAGATGATGACGACGAAATGACCAAACTCATTTACCCAATGGTATTTGAAAAGCAGTAATTCGTGCATAGTATTTTATATAATATAAGGTGTCGAAATTCGACACCTTTTTTTACTTTTAAATTTTTTTATTTAATATCCATTTTCTTGTTGACATTATAATTTTTTTTTGCTATAATTCTCTTGTTAATTTAAGAAACGGAGAGATGTCCGAGTGGTTTATGGAGCTGGTCTTGAAAACCAGTGATACCGAAAGGTACCGTAGGTTCGAATCCTATTCTCTCCGCCATTTTTTTATGGAGACATACCCAAGTTGGCCGAAGGGGCTCCCCTGCTAAGGGAGTAGATCGGGGATACCGGTGCGAGAGTTCAAATCTCTCTGTCTCCGCCAAACAAAAAGAGTACTGATTTACAGTACTCTTTTTGTTTAGTAAAGAAAAAATTCAAGTAATAGCATTAAGACAAATAATTATTGAATAATAGTATTAGGTATGATATACTCGATACAGGGAGGTCGTTAGTCATGAAAATAAAGCATTTATTCATCACAACAATATGTGTAATTATTATTCCATTTCTGTTGACTTCTTGTTCCGGCTATAATTCCAAGATGCGAAACCACTTAACAAATGATTCTAATTATCATTTTTACCGTGGAACAATACACAATATTTACTATTTTGATGCCACAAAAAAAGTTAGTCTTCTTTCGTCCGTCCAAGTCCCTGACTGCGAAGTTGTTGTCGAATTAACTTTTGAAGATAAAAATACAATAGAAAAATTTCTGGGTGGCAACCTAAACCACACAGTTCCTTTAGATGAATATAAAATTGCATTTAAAATTTCTAAAGAAAACAATCAAATTCTTATAAAAAACGGATTTTATAATGTTGTTACCGCAAACACGCCTATCGAAATTGTTGCATCAAATTATATCTATATGGATTCAGACTTCTTCTTTATTGCGGCAATTTCCTATAACAATACATCCTATTTGGCTTTTGAAGACGGAATTCAAAACATTAAAAAGCATATTAACGATAACAAAAGTTTATTATAAAATATACACCCACAAAAAGCACTACAACTGTAGTGCTTTTCTTTATTCTGTAAAGTTAAAAAACTCTCTCAGTGCAGTTAAGTACCGTTCAGGTGCTATAGGATATGATAATCCGTGTCCTGCATCAGGCACAGTAATAAGCATTTTTCTTGAATTGCAAGCATCGAAATTTATTTTGCTCATTTCGCAGGGTACATAATCATCATTTTCGCCGTGAAAGAAGATTACGGGAACGGTGCACTTTTTAAGTGCTTCCTGCGGCGAAGTTTCTTCAAGATCAAAGTGACCGAAAATGCGTGCGCCAATTTTCACAAAGAAATACCCCAAATTTACAGGAATACCCATATCTTTTATAACCTTTTTAATAATATCTTTGGGACTGTTATATCCGCAATCAGCAAGTACGCCCACAACATTATCCGGCAGAGGTTTTCCCGAAGCCATTAAAACGGTTGATGCACCCATAGAAATTCCTGTAAGAATTATTTTAACATCAGGTCCGAAATGTTCCACCATAAAATTGATCCATTTAAGGCAATCTTTATATTCGTTGATTCCGAAAGATATAATATTGCCCTCGCTTTTTTCACTTGCACGCTGATCGACGATAAAAGAGTTATGTCCAAGTTTAAAGCAACGTTGAACACCACCCGACAGATCCCGTTGTGCCGTTCCCCGATAGCCGTGGAACATCAGTTCTATTGGTGCGCCTTTTTTACATTCATAATATTTGCCGTAAAGTTTTAAGCCATCAAAGGAAACTATTGAAAATTCTTCATGCGCCATTTCCTTTGTTTCCTTTGCCCATGATTCCATTTGTTCTTTAAATGGCTCATATATTTCGCCCTCGGGAACACAATCTGTTCCGTATTTTTCAGGATCGCGATTGGGCGAATAAAACGCCATACGAAAACAAATGAAAGAAATTATTAAAACTACAACAGCGAGAACTGCAACAATTCCAAGAAATATCCATAGATAAAGCATAGTATCATCTCCATATACATTATATTACTAAAGAGTCTTCAATTACAAGTTGTTTATTAAATATTTTTGTTGCAATATTGATTCTTTTCGTTTAAAATTATAAAAAGAACTTTATACGGGTGATATGATGATTACAGTAAACGAAACCTTTAGGAAGAAAGCGGATGATTTTAAACGTCCACTGATTGAAAGAGATGTTTTTCCCATTAATATAGTTGAGATCGTCAAAGATTCCTATTCTTTCCAGGGACTTAAAACGGCAAAAATTCACGATTTTAAATTGCCGATTAAATTCAACAGCGGCGATAAACTTCTTATAGATTTCGGCGAACATTGCGTAGGCTATCTTAATTTTTCGTTCAATAAAACAGCAGACAGTCTTATTATTGATTCGCCAGTAAAACTCAAGTTTTCCTTTGGTGAGTTTCCCCTTGAAATAGTTAAAGACGATTACAAGGGAACCCTTGGCAACGGTTGGATTCAGCGTGAAGAAAAAAGCATTGTTTTTGCGCCTTATAGCGGACAACTGGAAAGAAGATACTCTTTCAGATATCTTCTTATTGAGCGTACAGACAATGCAAGATACTCAATAGAAATAAACGAATTTTTTGCAAAATGTGTTTCTGCTATAGAAATAAAGGATACCTTTAAGACGGACGACAAATTATTAGACGATATTTATGATATCTCCATAAAAACTCTGCGTGACTGTGAACAGGACGTTTTTGAAGACGGACCTAAGCGGGATCGCAGATTGTGGATCGGTGATCTGCGCTTGCAGGCATTGACAGATTACTATACATTCAAAAATATTGATTTAGTAAAAAGATGCTTATATCTTTTTGCCGCATACCGTCCCGATAACAAGGTTGCGCCATGTGTTTTTCCCGATTCACCACCTTACGTCGATTCGTGGAATTTTGCAGATTATTCGCTGTTTTTCATTTCGTGCTTATATGATTACATGAAAAACTGCGACGATATTTCTTTTATTAAAGAACTTTACCCCATTGCTCTTGAGCAGGCTAAAATAACGTCATCTCTTATAAACGGCAGAAAAATCGAAGCCTTTCCTTTTATTGATTGGTGCCCCGATCTTAATAAAAGTGTAAGTCTTTGGGGCGTATACATCTATACTTTAAAGCAATTAAAAGAAATTGCCTTAAAGATCAACGAGTCCGTTTTGGAGATAAATTCCGAAATCAAAAAGGCTTCGCAGATACTTTTAAGTTTTAAAAATGGCGACGGCTTATTTGAAACAGATGACGGACAGATCTCATACCACTCGCAAATTTGGGCGGTATTAAGCGGAGTTTTATCTGAAAAAGAAAATATCGATCTTCTTGAAAAAATCAAAAACACCGATACTGAATTCACCATGCGCACACCTTATATGATACACTACTATATAGAGGCACTTGATTCCTGCGGACTAAAAGATGAAGCCATTTCTCAAATAAAAGATTATTGGGGTAAAATAATAGAAAAAGGCTTTGACTGTTGCCCTGAAATTTTCAATCCTGAAAACGAATTTGAGTCGCCTTATTCCGCACCTGAAATAAATAGTGCCTGCCATGCGTGGAGTTGCACTCCTGCATATTGGATACGTAAGTTTTATAAATAAGGAGTTAATTTTATGAAAGTTTGTATTATTCAACCGCCATATTCGGTGGACTATTCAAAAATCGAAGATTATTTTAACGCTCAACTTGAAATTTTAAATCAGTGCGATAGTTCAATGGACCTTATCGTATTGCCTGAATCGGCAGATATTCCATGCCTTGCACAAACAAAAGAACAGAGCGAAGAAGCGGCAGAGCGTTTTAACAAAAAACTGTTAGCGGAAGTTTCTAAAACTGCTAAAAATTGCAACGCGATAATTTTCGTAAACGCGCGTTCCTATAAAGAAACAGGCATCCGCAACACAACTTATGCTTTTAACAGAAATGGAGAAATTGTCGGCGAATATTACAAACAGCATCTTACTCCCGGCGAAGTAAACAAAATAAAGCTGGACAGCGATTATTCTTTTGAGTTTTCTGAGCCTACTGTAATCGAAATAGAAGGCTTACGCTTTGGCTTCTTGACATGCTACGATTTTTATTTTTATGAATCTTTTGCCAACATGGCTAAACAGAATCTCGATTTTGTTATCGGTTGCTCACATCAGCGCAGTGATACCCACTCCGCCCTTGAGATCATGAGCAGATTCCTTGCTTATAATACCAACGCTTACGTTGTTCGTTCTTCCGTTTCAATGGACGAAAACTCCGATATCGGCGGTGGCTCAATGATAGTTGCACCAAACGGCGACGTAATTGTGAATATGAAAAGCAATGTCGGTCTTGCAACTGCCGTAATAGATCCGAGCAAAAAATATTATAAGCCTGCAGGCTTTGGTAATCCCGATTCTGCCCATTATGAATATATTGAAAAAGGCAGACGCCCCTGGAAATACAGACCTGCAGGAAGTGCCATAGTTCGTCATGACGATATTATGCCCTACCCCAGAGTTTGCGCGCACCGCGGTTTTAATACAATCGCCCCCGAAAACAGCATGCCTGCCTTTGGTGCCGCCGTTGCTATGGGCGCAGACGAGATAGAATTTGACTTATGGTTTACAAAAGACGGTGAAGTGGTTTCCCTTCACGATCCTACTTTAGAACGCGTTTCAGACGGGACGGGTTTTGTTTGGGATTACACCTTGGAAGAACTTTTGAAGTTTGACTTCGGTTGCAAGCACTCCGATGAATTTAAAGGTTTAAAGATTCCTACATTTGAAGATATTTTGAAAAAATTTGCTTGCCACACAATTATGAATATTCACCTTAAAACGGAGGGTGAAAAGCCTGAATATCTCGACAAAGTTGTAAAACTTATCAAAAAATACGATTGCGAAAAATACGTTTACTTTATGTCGGGCTCAGATGAACTTCTTGAAAGACTTCAAAAGGAATATCCCGAAATCACCCGTTGTTGCGGTGCCGGCGAAGGTGCATGGCAGATCGTTGAGCGCGCAATTAAATTCGGTTGTAAAAAGTTACAGTTTATGAAAGGCAAATTTGATCAATCCATGGTAGATAAAGCAAGAGAAAATAATATTATCACCAATGTCTTCTGGTCTGACGATCCAACAGAAACACAAAAATTCCTTGATATGGGTATCGACGTTATTTTAACCAACGATTATAACCGCATTGCACAGATAGTTAAAAAATAAAATCGGTCGAAAGACCGATTTTTTATTTTTCTAAATATCTAACGCACTCCATAGCATCTTTTGCATATTTATCTGCGCCTATTTTTTTTGCATATTCTTCGGTAAGTACCGCACCGCCTACAATGGTTTTACACCAAGGTGCTTGTTCCTTAATAAGTTTTATGGTTTCTTCCATTTTGGGAACAGTGGTAGTCATAAGTGCACTTAATCCCACAAAGGGTGCATTTAATTCTTTCACTTTATCAACTATTGTTTGCGGTAAAACGTCTTTACCAAGGTCAACTACGTTATAGCCGTAATTCTCAAGAAGAAGTTTTACGATATTTTTTCCGATATCGTGAATATCGCCCTGAACGGTTGCAAGCACAAACGTACATTTTTTCTGACCGTTTTCTTTGCCTGCCATAGCCGTTTTTATAACCTCAAAAGCACTTTTTGCAGATTCTGCACTCATAAGAAGTTGCGGAAGATATACCGTTTTTTCTTCAAAGCCTTTACCTACAACGTTAAGGGCAGGAATAATTTCATTATTGACTATTTCAAGTGCCTTGTATTTTTTTAAAAGTTCCTTTGTTTCTTCCCTTGCTTTATCCTTAAAGCCTTTTATTATGGCATACTGAACGGGTGAATCCGATGATATATCATTTTTATTTTGCTTTTCCGTTACCTGAACGGTTACAAAAGAATCTGATGCTTTTATATATTCACTGCAATTTTTATCAAGACCTTTTAAGGCATTATAGGCAAAATACGTTTTCATCATATCTGATGAATAGGGATTCATAATTGCCGCCGAAAGTCCGTTTTCAAGAGCAAGGGCAAAGAAAGTGCCGTTGATGGCATCGCGGTTAGGCAATCCAAATGACACGTTGGAAACGCCAAGAGACGTATGGCAACCAAGTTCTTCCTTAATAGTTTTTAACGCTTTAAGCGTTACAAGTGCCGAACTATTATCCGCGCTTACAGTCATTGCAAGGGTATCGAACACGATATCCTTTTTATCTATCCCGTATTTTTCGGCTTTTTTAAGAATCTTTTTGGCAATTTCCACTCTACCCTCAAAAGTTTCGGGAATTCCTTTTTCATCTAAGGTCAAGGCAACTACAACACCGCCGTATTTTTTAACAAGAGGGAATATTGCCTCCATGTTTTCTGTCTTGCCGTTTACGGAATTTATCATTGCCTTACCGTTATATCGGCGAAGTGCCTTTTCCATAGCAGAAACGTTTGCAGTATCTATCTGTAACGGAAGGTCTGTAACCGTCTGAAGTTTACAAACGGCATTTTCAAGCATGGAAACTTCATCAATATCGGGAAGTCCCACGTTTACGTCAAGGATATCTACACCTTTTTCCTGCTGATTGACTGCTTCATTTAAGATATAATCAATGTCATTTTCAATAAGTGCCTGTTTAAAACGCTTTTTGCCGGTAGGGTTTATTCGCTCGCCTATTAAGACAGGTTTTTCTTTAAATTCAACAGCATGAGAATATGACGATACCGCCGTTATATTTTTTTTCTTAATATTTTTTACGATATGCTTCTTTTGTGTAAGTGCCTTAATATACTCAGGAGTAGTTCCGCAGCAGCCGCCTGCAACACGGACTCCTTTTTCAATCAAACGCGCAACTTCATCGGCAAACTCATCTTTTGTTATATCAAAAACAGTTTTTCCGTTTTCTGTTCTGGGAAGACCTGCATTAGGTTTAAGAACAACGGGAACAGATGCTTTTTCAAGCAATTCATCTACAACAGATGCTAACTGCTTAGGTCCTAAGGAGCAGTTTGCGCCGATAGCATCTGCACCCATGCCCTCTAAAAGGCAAACCATAGCCGAAGGTGTTGCACTTGTCATAAGTTTTCCGTCAGCATTATAGGCATTTGAAACTATAACGGGCAATGAACTGTTTTCCTTAACTGCTAAAAGTGCCGCCTTAGTTTCATAACTGTCGTTCATGGTTTCAATAATAATAAGATCCGCACCGTATTTTACGCCAAGTTTTACGGTTTTTGCAAAAATCTCTACCGCGTCTTCAAAATCAAGATCACCTAATGGCTTTAAAAGTTTACCCGTTGGGCCAATATCAAGGGCAACGAATTTTTCTTTTTCGGAAACACTTTCCTTAATGGCATTTCTTGCATTTATAATAGCCGACTTTATAATATTTTCAAGTTCGTCTTCATCAAATTTCAATATGTTTGCGCCGAAAGTGTTAGTGCAGACAACGTTGCTTCCTGCATCAAAATATTCTTTATGAACGTTTTTAATTACATCGGCATGGGAAATATTCCATCTTTCGGGATGCTCGCCGGGCTTTAGGCCTTTTTCCTGCAAAAGCGTGCCCATTCCGCCATCAAGAAAAACTATGTTGTCTTTCAAAAACTCTCTAAAATTCATAAATACTCCTATTCAATGCCTGCAATTATTTAATACTGTCATTTTCCTAAAATATCCGAAAGGTTTTCTTGGATCTTTTGTGCAACATCTGGCTTGTTCATCGAATAAACGTGAACGTTTGTTATGCCGTTTGCATAAAGGTCGATTATCTGATCCGTTGCATATATAATGCCTGCCTGCTTCATTCCGTCAGGATCGGAGCCAAACTTATCAACAAGGCTCTTAAACCGCTGTGGCACAAAGGAGCCTGAAAGTTTTATTGCACGGGCAACCTGATTGGCGTTTGTAATGGGCATAATGCCCGGTATAACGGGAACGGTTATTCCCTTTTCGCGAATCTTATAAAGGAAGTTATATAAAAGATTATTATCAAAGAACATCTGTGTAGTCAAAAAATCACAGCCTGCATCGACTTTTTCTTTAAGGCGTAAAATATCCTCATTTTGATTAAAACTTTCAGGATGAATTTCAGGATAGCACGCACCGCCGATACAAAAATCGGGATTTGCTTCTTTAAGTTCGCGAACAAGATCAACAGCGTACTTATAATCCCAGGCACTTCTATCTTCATTAAGTTTTTCTTCGGGAATATCGCCCCTTAAAGCCATTACGTTTTCAATACCTGCTTCTTTTATGGCATTTATTTTTTCTTTTACCGTCTTTCTTGTTGAAGAAACGCAAGTAAGATGTGCAAGAGTAGGCACACCGTAAATTTCCTTTATATTTTTTGCTATTTCAAGAGTATATTTGCTTGTTCCGCCGCCTGCGCCGTAAGTAACGCTCATAAATGCAGGGCGAAGTTTTGCAATTTCCTCCGTTGCCGTCTTTACGCTTTCAAAGGCCGTTTCCGTTTTAGGCGGAAACACCTCAAAAGATATTGAAAGGGTGTTTTTTTGCATAAGATCCTTGATCTTCATAGTTTCAATCCTTCCCCGTTATTTTAGTTTATTATACACCCAAGCATAATACTAAATCAAGTTGTTTTTTATTTTGGCAAATTTCTTTTAAAAAACCTCTTGCCTAAAACATTATTTTTGTGTATAATGTAGATAATCATTAAAATTGTTGTAAAACAACTAAGGAGGATTATTATGAAAAAGCTTATCTCACTTTTACTGGTAGCTGCTTCAGTTTTCTGCCTTGCTGCATGCGGCGGAAACACTACGATGACAATGGGTACAGGCGGTACTCAGGGAACTTATTACGCTTACGGCGGAATTTTAGGCAACCAGATCAAAACTTCAACCGGTATTACTGTAAACGTAGTATCAACTGACGGTTCAAAGGCAAACATTCTTGGTATCAACTCCGGTGACTATCAGCTTGCAACAGTTCAGTCTGACGTTATGGCTTATGCTTGGGCAGGTGAGCGTTCCTTTGAAAAGGAAGGCAAGATCTCATCTTTCCGTGTTATCGGCGGTCTTTATGCTGAGGCTGTTCAGCTTGTAACAATGGATGAAAACATCAAAACTGTTGCTGATCTTAAGGGCAAGAAAGTTTCCATCGGCGCAGCAGGCAGCGGTGTTTACTTCAACGCTATCGACGTTCTTAAGGCAGCAGGTCTTACCGAGCAGGATATTGATCCTCAGTATCAGTCCTTTGGTGATTCAGCCGACGCTTTAAAGGACGGCAAGATCGATGCCGCATTTATCGTTGCAGGTGCACCTACTCCCGCAATCCAGGAACTTTGCACAAGTTCAAAGGCATATCTTGTTCCCATTGACGGTGAAATTTCAAAAACTCTTATGGATTCTTCACCCTACTACACAGAATATAAGATTCCTGCAAACACTTACAACGGTCAGACTGAAGACGTTACAACCGTTACCGTTAAGGCAACACTTATCGTTAGTGCTTCCGCTTCCGAAGAAGATGTTTATAACATCACAAAGGCAATCTTTGATAACATCGATGCAATTACTTCCGCACACGCAAAGGGTGCTGAACTTTCCATCGAAAACGCAACCAGCGGTATGACAGCTCCTTTCCACAAGGGTGCAGCAAAGTATTTTGCTGAAAAGAACGTTACTGTTACTGCTGAATAATTTTTCCCGGAAAAAATTTAATGGTTGCAGTTAAACCTGCAACCATTTTTCTCGCTTATGAAAGGAGGATTTTATGGCATTTTTCAAGAAAAAAACTGCACCGGAAGTTCCTAACGAACCAATGGACGTTGATGCAGTTATGAAAAAATATGACCGCGAATCCAATACCCGTGTGTGGGAAGGCATACCTAAATGGATAGTTACTTCTATCCTTGCGGTCTTTTCACTTTTTTGTATCTATGTAACCTTTTTTGCAACCTGGCTTGACGAAGTGCGTTTAACGTCATTTATGGCATTTATCGTATTTATCGGCTATCTTGTATTTCCTGCAAAGAAAGGTACGCAGAAGGCAAACTTTATGCCCTGGTACGATATTGTGCTTATGGTACTTGGAACAAGCGCATTTTTATACTTCTGCTTTAACGCAAGTGCCATCATCACAAACTTCTCAATAAATATCGTTCAGGTAATAATCGGTATTATCGGTATAATTTCCCTTGCGGAACTTTGCCGCAGAAGCGTTGGTCTTCCCATCTTGATCGTTGCTTTAGTATTACTGGTATATGCACTTATCTGGGGCTCAACCAACCCCGATTTTATGAAGCGTATTACAAACCTTATTCGTACTCTTTTCTATTCAAAAGAAGGTATTTTATCAACGCCCATTAACGTTTGCTCAAAATATATCGTAATCTTTATCATCTTTGGCGCGTTTTTGGAAAGAACGGGTATTGCCGATTTCTTCATAAAAATAGCAAACTCCCTTGTAGGCCGTTTTTCAGGCGGACCTGCAAAGGTTGCCGTTGTTGCTTCAGCACTTGAAGGTATGGTATCAGGTTCATCTGTTGCTAACACCGTTGGCTCAGGTGCAGTAACCATTCCTCTTATGAAAAAAACCGGCTACAAACCTGAATTTGCCGCTGCGGCAGAAGCCTCTGCTTCAACAGGCGGTCAGATAATGCCCCCCATTATGGGTGCCGCCGCATTCTTAATGGCCGAAACGGTAGGCGTTCAATATTCCGATATTGTTACTCGTGCAATTCTTCCTGCTATTCTTTATTTTGCAGGCGTGTTCATCACCGTTCACCTTGAAGCAAAAAAAGAAGGCTTAAGGGGTTTATCAACAGAAGAATTACCAAAGTTCACACCACTTCTTAAAAAGACATATCTTCTTATTCCCCTTGTTTTGCTTATCGTACTTGTTGCAACAAGCACACGTTCAATCGCTTATGCCGCCGCACTTGCAATTATCGCGGCAATAGTAGTAAGCATGTTTGATAAGGAAACCCGCATGACTCCTAAAAAACTTTTAGAGGCTCTTGCGGCAGGCGGTCAGGGTATGATAGCCATTGCCGCCGCTTGCGGTATTGCAGGCATCATCGCAGGTCTTATAAGTGCAACCGGTCTTGCTTATTTAGTATTTAACGGCATCGTTGCCATTGCAGGAAATCACCTTATTATCGCATTATTCTTAACGATGATATGTTGTATTATCTTAGGCATGGGTGTTCCCACAACAGCAAATTATTGCATTATGGCGGCAACTTGCGCACCTATCCTTGTTAAAATGGGTGTTCCCGATATTGCGGCACATTTCTTCGTTTTCTATTTCGGCATAGTTGCCGACCTTACACCGCCCGTTGCTTTGGCGGCTTATGCAGGCGCGGCAATCGCCCAGGCAAACCCCATGAAAACGGCAAGTCGGAGGCCAAGCGGGCTTAGGAAGACAATTAGAGCT
>JAZULU010000223.1:0-10332 GCA_045603265.1 Clostridia bacterium | reverse complement strand
AAGGAGTTTACATAACGGTAAATGACTGAACGATTATACCGCATGCAACCCGCAGTTGCGAAGATTTCTCGTGCTCGGCTATTACTCGGCGGAGAACATATCTTTGCCTACACCGCAAAGAGGACACTCAAAATCTTCAGGAAGATCTTCAAACTTTGTGCCGGGTGCAATGCCTAATTCAGCATCACCTAAGGTTTCATCATAAGTCCAACCGCAAGCATCACAAACGTATTTCATAAATTAAAATCCCTTTCATTAAATTTCGGTTTTCCACAGACCGTGGAGGTTACAATAAGCATAAACTGCAACGGGTTTTTCATCGGCTAACTTGAAAATGGCAACGGGTTCTTTGCCCACTTCAAGGCACTTGCGTTGACCGCCGCGATCAGTTTGCAAATATACCCATTCAATGTTATGCTCTTCAAGCATGGGATGAAGTGTTGAGCCAACTTCAACCTTAACGGTATCACCGTCAACTGTTACAACGGGAATGTGCTTTTCAAGGCTTGCCTCTTTAACGCCTGCCTCAAGTTTGGTCATTTTTTGACCGCAGCACATAAGGGGAACGCCTGCATTATGGATCATTCCAACAATATTTCCGCAATGTTCGCAAATAAAGAATTTAGTTTCGCACATAGTTTTTATCTCCTTTTTTTATATAATATTTTTTACCTGCAACCTGCAGTTGCAAGGAATTATTGTTTTCACTTTTTTTTAAAACATATTTTTATTTTAAATGACCGAGCATTTATACCGTTCACAACCCGCAGTTGCAAGGAATTTCCTTTTTTGGGTGAAAGCGATAAAACTTGCAAATCAGGGGCGTGGGCGGTTAATTGCGAGGGAGTTTACATAGCGGTAAATGACCGTGCATTTATACCGTTCACAACCCGCAGTTGCAAGGAATTATCGTTTTCACTATTTTTTTGAAAACATACTTTTACTTATACTACACATAGGGCAAGAATAATCTTCGGGAAGATCTTCAAACTTTGTACCGGGTGCGATACCGTTTTCAGGATCGCCTTTTGCTTCATCGTAAAGGTAACCGCATCCGTTACAAACGTACTTTGCGCTTTCAGTATCTACGATCTTTTCAAAATCTTCTTTGCCGTGTTTGCACAAGGGGCAGATGAAATCGTCCGGCATATTTTCGCCTTCGTAAACGTATCCGCAGATTTTGCAAACGTAACCTTTTTTGCCGTCAGTTTTGGGTTTAGGCTTAACGTTAGCGTGGTAATAAGAATAAGTCATAGTTTCTTTATCGGAAATTACTCTCATTTCATCAACTGCACATATGAACATACCGTGTGTATCGAGGTCTACATACCTTTCAACCCTAAGGGACATAAAAGCATTTATATATCTTGGTAAAAAGGCAAGACCGTTATCGGAATGAAGCACTTCAAAGCCATCAAACTTATCCGTATTTCTTCCGCTTTGGAAGCCGAATCGCTCAAAAACGGAAAAAGGTGCATCGGTGCTTAAGCAGTTAATATTCATTTTGCCCGTCTGCTTAATAACGTGGTGTGAATAGTTTTCCTTATTGATGGTAACGGAAATTCTGTTAGGTGTGCTTGTAACCTGAGCAACCGTATTTACAATAAGACCGTTATCCTTTTTGCCGTCATTTGAAGTTACAACGTAAAGCCCGTAACCTATTTTAAAGAGAGCCGTTCCATCGTTTTTATTTGCCGTTTCATCTTTTTGGGCAAGATATTCCATTGAAAGTTCATCGGCGAGTTTTTCAATTTGCCCTGAACTTTCCTTATCCAAGGCTGAAAGTATTTTTACCGTATTTTCCGCGTAAGTAATATTCTTTGAGTTTTCAAGCATACCGCGCATAACTTTAGTTGCCATAGGCGCCCATGAGCCGTTTTCAATAAAAGCGACAGTTCTGTTCTGGTAATTGCGCTCGGTAAGATGATCAATAAAAGTGCGCATAAAGGGGAAAATATCTGCATTATAAGTGGTTGTTGCAAGAACGAGTTTATTATAACGGAAAGCATCCTCAACGGCTTCTGCCATATCGCACCGCGCAAGATCGTTTACAACTACCTTGGGACAACCGTTGGCTTTAAGTTTTTCTTTTAACTGCATAACTGCCTTTTTGGTGTTGCCGTAAACGGATGTATATGCAATTACAATGCCCTCTTCTTCGGGCTGATAACTTGACCATGTATCATAGAGGTTTATATAATATCCTAAATTTTCAGTTAATACGGGGCCGTGCAAGGGACAGATCTTTTCAATATCAAGATTTTTTGCTTTTTTAAGAAGGCTCTGTACCTGAGCGCCGTACTTACCAACGATGCCGATATAATATCTTCTTGCCTCACATGCCCAGTCTTCTTCAACATCAAGCGCGCCGAATTTACCAAAGCCGTCAGCAGAGAACAAAACTTTATCAAAACTATCGTAGGTAACGATAACTTCGGGCCAATGTACCATAGGTGCGGTAACAAAAGTAAGTTCGTGCTTACCCAAAGAGAGAGTACTGTTTTCGCCTACAACGATTCTGTTATCGCTAAAATCCGTTCCGAAGAAGTTTTGCATCATGGTAAAAGCCTTTTGCGATGCAACTATCTTGGTTTCGGGATAGGCTTTCAAAAAGTTCATTATATTTGCCGAGTGATCAGGCTCCATATGCTGAACTATCAAATAATCGGGCTTTCTTTGACCTAAAGCGTTCTGAATATTATCAAGCCATTCGTGGGTAAAATTCTGATCAACGGTATCCATAATAGCGATCTTTTCGTCCATAATAACGTAGGAGTTATATGCCATACCGTTAGGCACAATATACTGACCCTCAAAAAGATCAATTTTATGATCATTTACACCTATATAAATAATATCATTTGTTATTTTCATAAAAATTCACCTCAATAATATTTTACCACTTTTTTCTAATTATTCAAGTATTTTTCCATCGGTAGTGATAGTAATTATCTGCCAGGGAATAAATTTTCCGCTTAATTGCAATGCGCGCTTAACTGCGTTTTCAAGTCCGCCGCAACAAGGCACTTCCATGCGCACGATTTTTACGCTTTTTATGTTATTATTTTTAATTATTGCCGTAAGTTTTTCAGCATAGTCGCCCTCATCAAGTTTAGGACAGCCTATAAGCGTTATGTGATTGCGGATAAATTCTTCATGGAAATTTCCGTAAGCAAAAGCGGTGCAATCGGCGGCAATAAGAAGATTTGCATTTTCAAAATAGGGCGCGTTTACGGGAACAAGTTTTATCTGGCATGGCCATTGGGAAAGTTGGCTTGAAACGTTTACTTTACTGCTTGCCGTTCTTTCTCTCTTTATGGCTTTTGCCTGAGTTCCTGGACATCCGCAAGGCAATTTCTGTGCAAACTTTTTAACCTTTGCCATGCGAACAGCTTCTTCGTTATATTCAGGTGCTTCCCTTTCTTCAAAGGAAATGGCATTTGTTGGGCAAGCAGGAAGACAATCGCCTAAACCGTCACAGTAATCTTCACGGGTAAGTTTTGCCTTACCGTCGATCATCTCGATTGCGCCTTCATGGCAAGCCTTGGCACACAGACCGCAACCGTTACATTTTTCTTCATCTATTTTAATTATTTTTCTGATCATTTTAAATCCTCCTTGCTTTTATGGCTTTATTATAGTATAATCTTTTTATAAAGTATGTTGAATTTTCAACAAAATGGAGAAAAAAATGAAAAAATATATAAATATTTTACGTCAATGTCCTCTTTTTTATGATATTGAAGAGGAAAATTTATTAAAAATGCTTTCATGCCTTGGTGCGAAAATCGATTTTTTTGATAAAAAGTACACCATTTTTCGTGAGGGCGACAAATTAAAACATATAGGCATCGTGCTTTCGGGATCGGTGCAAATAATTCAAGTTGACTTTTACGGCAACAGAAGCATTTTAAGTAATATTGAGCCTTCGCAAGTTTTTGCCGAGGCTTTTGCTTGTGCCGAAACTTCTTCCCTGCCCGTTTCCGTTATTGCCAATGAGCCGTCCTATATAATGTTGATCGATTGCGACCATATTTTGCACACTTGCTCAAACAACTGCGGATTTCACCAACAACTTATTTTTAACTTGATGAAAGACCTTGCGAAAAAGACGCTTTTGTTTCACCAAAAAATGGAAATATGCTCTAAGCGAACAACACGCGATAAACTTTTAGCCTATCTTGATATGCAAGCAAAAAGAAACGGCAAGTCGGAGTTCACTATCCCCTATGACCGCCAGGAACTTGCCGATTTTTTGGAGGTTGACCGAAGCGGTCTTTCTGCCGAAATAAGCAAACTGCGCCTTGAGGGCATTTTGGAAAGCCGCAAAAACTTTTTCAAATTACTTTGATTTATGACTTTTTTACTCTTTTTTCAATAAAATAGTCTTCATACTAAAAATTATGTCGAGCGAAAGTTATGGAAAATAATGGAAAATTCTTCCAAAATACTTGCCTATTGTTGCCATAAATGGTAAAATATGGAAGTAATTTAAAAATTCAGCTTGATTTAGCCGAAGAAAAAGGAGTAAAAATTATGAACGTAGAAGAAAAAACAAAAATTTTGGTCGTTGATGACAGTCAGGAGATCAGGGACAAACTAACGGGTATTTTATCGGAAATGCCCGACGTTGAACTTATCGGCACCGCCGCCAACGGAATGTGCGCTATTGAAATGATCGCACGTCAGAAGCCGGATATTGTTCTTCTTGATATAATAATGCCTCAACTTGACGGTTTTGGTGTTATGGAATATCTTTTAGAACACAATATTATGCCCGAAGTTATTGTGATCTCCGCCCTTGCCCAGGAAAATTTTATTTATCGCGCACTTAACTTAGGCGCAAAGTATTACGTTGCAAAACCTTTTGAAAAAGAAGGCATTAAAAATCGCATACGCGACGTTATCTCCCTTAAAAAAGGCTCCTTCGTTATGCCCATTAAGGCAGAACATCCCTCTGCCCGTACAAGCCTTGACGAAAAAATCTCAAGCGTATTTATCTCAATAGGAATCCCTGCCCACATAAAAGGCTATCACTTTCTCCGTGAGGCGGTAAAAATGGTTGTTGAAAATCCAGATTCGATTAACCGAATCACCAAAGAACTTTATCCCGGCATTGCAAGAAAATTTACTACTTCATCCAGTAAAGTTGAGCGCGCCATCCGCCATGCCATAGAAGTTGCATGGACTCGCGGCAGAATCGAAAATATTAACGATCTTTTCGGTTTTAAAGTTTACGGCAAAAACGACAAACCCACCAACGGCGAATTTATCGCACTGATCGCCGACAAACTGACTTTAGAAAATTTACAGGCAAAATAGAAGACCGGCTCTTTTGAGCCCGTCTTCAATCTTCACTCTTATTCTTTAATATCTGGGATTTGGTGTAAGCGTTGGCGGGGCCGGTGTTGCCTGACCCGGTGCAACGGGAGTAGGTACTGCCGTTTGGCCATGATTTATCTCACAATTTTTCAACGCTCCTATAGGTTTACCTGCCGCCGCTTCAAAGTTTGCATAAGAATTATAATACATGGTTTTAAGTAATCCGCTCGAAGGCTTAGCAATTACAGAAACTTTCTGCACCTTATCCTTAGGACACTTATCCGTTGCAATCATGTTGCTTTCAGTACAAATTTCATATACTCTATGAAGATTACACGTTTTCATATTTGAAGGATTGCCGTAATCGGTATGGGTTGTAAGGCATGAGCCTGACGCGATCATTCCGGTAATAGAACAATATCTTACTTTCTTTACGCCTATCGATGCAGGATCAACGTCGTTTGCGGTTTTGTTGGGTAATCCCTGGTGAAGCACCTTCATAACCGATGAGAACAAAGGTCCTGCATAAGCGCTACCTTGTGCATTGCTTTGGAGGGGTTTATATGAGTCCGATCCTACCCATACGCAACAAGTATAATATCCGGTAAAGCCTGCAAAGAAAACACCGCGTGATTCTGAGTTTGTACCGGTTTTTCCATAAACTGTCTGCCCCGGAACGGCTATACGGCTTGCGATACCGCTTGTTGCAACACTGCGCATAAGATCGGTAACCTGCCAAGCAGTACTTTCAGAAAATACTCTGTGCTTGTCTTGCTGAGCAAGCATATCAATAATTACGTTGCCGTTTTTATCTTCAACACGGGTAAAAGCAATGGGCTCAACGTAAATACCCATGTTGGCAATGGCCGAAAACGCACCTGCCATTTCAAGGGGTGTAATACCTGAACTTCCCAGTGCAAGACCTGATCCCGTCTTACTTATATGATCGGGATTTATTCCAAGATTTACAAGGGTGTTAAAGGAGTTTTCAATTCCAACGTCATATAAAAGCGCTTGTGCCGCCGAGGTGTTAAGTGAATTAACAAATGCACGGCGCATTGTAACTCTGCCGGAATAACTACGGCTGTTATTGGCGGGATAGCCTTTATCCGAATCCCAACCGTCGATCTTCATAGCATAGTCATAATAAATTGAGCCTGTGCCCTTTCCTGCTTCAATGGCAGGTGCATAAACTGCAATGGGCTTAATTGATGAGCCTACGGGCATAGTTGACTGATATGCACGGTTAAACTCAAGGCTTCCTGCAGGTGCTTGTCTGCCGCCTACAAGGGCAATAATATAACCGGTGCGGTAATCCATAACTGCAACTGCCGCCTGAGGCTGTGTTAAACGAATAACCGTTCCGTCGGGATTTCTTCCCGTAACGGTATAGGAATCCGAATCATAGCGCATTTTGGGATATCCGTTAAAACTATATACTGCATTTTCAGCAGCCTTCTGCTTTGCTTCATCAAGAGTCGTATATATCTTATAACCGGAAGTACGGATCTCCGTTCTTATGTCCGCTCTGTTTTTAGCATTATCTTCAATACCTCTGTCCTCGATAATGTTTGCAACAACATTTTCGATAACGTAATCGGTAAAGTAGATCATGCCCGTTTCAGCCTCATAAGGCGATTCCTGGAGAACGGTAAGCGTATCCGCTCTTGCTGCCTGATACTGTTCTTCGCTGATAAGCCCGTTTTCGCGCATTTCGTAAAGAACAAGGTTTGTTCTGTTATCCGTTCTGTCGGGATTGTTGCGTGAATAGAAGTTGCTGCGCGGATTGTATCTGGAAGGATTCTGTATCATGCCTGCAAGACATGCACATTCCCTTAAAGTAAGTTGACTTAATTCTTTGCCGAAATAGTCCTTAGCGGCAGTCTTAACGCCGTAGCATGAGCCACCCATATAAATGGTGTTAAGGTACGCCTCTAAAATAGTATCCTTATCATACTGCCTTTCAAGTTCAAGGGCAAGCGAAGCCTCTTGTATCTTACGTTTGTACGTCTGCTCAAATGACAATATGGTGTTTTTTATAAGTTGCTGGGTTATTGTTGAACCACCCTGCATAGAATCGCTTGCAACATTGCTTATGATAACCGAGAACAAACGTTTAAAATCGATACCCATGTGTCTGCGGAAGCGCACGTCTTCAATGGCGATAACCGCATTTTGAAGACTTTCGGGAATTTCACTTAAACTTGCCCACTCACGGTTTTCCATGTTGTAGTAGTTTCCCAAAAAGTTACCGTGAACGTCCATTATAATCGTTGCCTGATCCTGTTGTTTAACAACGTCAAAGTTAAGTTCCGGAACAGTTTCAAGGTACGACTTTGACATACCGATCAAAAATCCGATACCTGAAATCGCAATTATGAGCAAACAAAGTATGCTCATCTTAAAACTTACGATAAAAAGATTTATAAAATAGTTGCCGGGCTTTTTCTTGGGAACGAAGATCTTTGATGCTTCCTCGATCTCTTTTTGTTTAAGATATTGCTGGCGCTCTTTTTCTTCCTTAATTTTTTGCTTTTTTTCGTTTCGCGCATCTACACTGTAAACGTTACCGCTTACATCTTTAATATTGTTTTTTGGCTTTGCAGTTTTTTGAGGCTGAGTTTTTTTTGCAGGTGCTTTTTTAACTTCTTCCTCTTTATTTTTCTGCTGGCGCCGTCTTTTGATCTCCTCGATCTGTTCTTTTGTAAGTTTAGGTCTATTTTCAATACCTTGAGCCGTCGCTTCAGGTCTTTTCCCTTCTAAACTCTGTTGAGGCCGTTCAACTGTAAACTGAGGTATGTTTCCTTCCTGCTGTGCTTTTAATTGACGACGTCTTTTTATTTCCTCAATCTGCTCTCTGGTAAGTTGAGGTCTTTCTTTTTTAGGGGACGCGTTTGATGTATTAACGTTGTTCGTCACAAAATTATTTGATTTTTCATTATTGTCTGCCATCAACAATTTCCCCTTTCTTGGTATTTTTTTCTATTATACCAAATAAATAAAAAAATTTCAACTGTAAACTGTAAATACTTTTGACATACAATTTAAATTTTTGTGCAAAATAAGAAAAAAGGAAGTGATTTTTTGAAAACTGACAAAAGTTACTTTATGCTCATCTGTTCTCTTTTAGCCATTGCATGCTTCGGATTAATGCTATTAACGTAAAAAACGTTGCCGCAACACAGGAAATAAAGACCTGCAAAAAAATGCAGGTCTTTATGTTTGTGAGGTTTTATCAGTACTCTGAATCCTTATTTTTTAGCATTTTGCATCAGGTTTCCTCTTTACGGGAGTTTTTGTTCCGTCAGGATACTGAATAACGGTGTTATCCAAAATTCCCGAAAGACCCATTCTGAAAGATGCGCGATATTCATTTCTTAATATTTCGCGCTCTTTGGTTTCTTCTTCGGTCAAACCTTCCGTTTTAGCCTTTTTAGCCAAAAAATTTATTCTGTCAATTTTTTTCTGATCCATATTTTTTACCAAAGTTTCTTATAAATTTGAATAACTTCGTCCTTGGTGGGGATTCGGGGGTTAGTTAAAGTACAACCGTCAACTAAAGCCGCATCTGCCATTTCCGCAAGGTGACTTTCATATTCTTCCTTTGAAACGGAAAGAATTTCGCTTAAATGCAAGGGGATGCTCATCTCATCTGCCATAAAGCGTAAATAGTTTGCAAGAGAGTGAATTGTCATTATCTCATTTGAGCCGTGAAGACCCAAAAGCATTGCAATATTACAATATTTTCTTACACATGGTTCATATATCTGACGGCTTCTTGAGCCGATATTGATGTTTGAATTATATTCGATTATCCAGGGAAGAAGCATTGCATTTGCCCTGCCGTGAGGAATGTGGAACACCGCACCAAGTTGATGTGCCATGCCATGGTTAAGACCTAAAGATGCGCTGTTAAATGCAAGTCCTGCAAGACAAGCGGCAATGTGCATCTTTCTGCGTGCATGGGAATCGTTATTATCCATATATGAGCGGTACAAAAATTGACCGCAGATCTCTATTGATTTTTCAGCCAAAGCGCCGGAAAATTCATTATTGTTTATACTTACATATGCTTCAATGGCGTGAGTCAAAACGTCCATACCCGTATCGGCGGTAACGCTTGCCGGAACGCTTTTTACCAAAACTTCGTCTAAAATTGCTTCATCGGGAGTCATATCAGGTGAAGCAAGGGGAATTTTTGAATGAGTTTCTGTATCTGTTATAACCGAGAACGAAGTAACTTCACTACCCGTTCCGCTGGTTGTGGGAATGGCAATAAGTCGGGGATTAAAATTCTTATCCATCTGGTTGGCAATTTTGCGGATTGACTTTGCAAGATCCATTGCGCTTCCGCCGCCAACTGCAATAATACATTGAGGTTCAGCCTTAACAACTGCGGCAATACCCGAAATTACCTTTTCGGTAGTGGGATCAGCACAAACATCAGTATAAAGTTCGTACTCAATATTGGCTCTGTCAAGAGGACGCGTTATGTGACGGATAAGTCCGCTTTCAACAACAAAAGGATCCGAAATAACAAATACCTTTTTATATTCAAGTTGACTTAAACGGTCAAGTGCAGATTCGCCAAAATAAATATCAGTTATAACCTCGAACTTTTTCATATTCTACTCTCCTGAGTGCATTTTTTTATATAATACAACATTTTTTCATTAAAGTCAATAGAAACAACAAAAAAACAACTTCAAAAACCACACAAAAACAAAAATATTCATGAGTATGGACATATTGTTCTTTTTATGATAAAATAGTTATATAAAAAAATCGAGGTTTAATATGAAAAAAGTGCTTACATGGTTGGTGATTTTTTTGATGCTTTCAACTTTTTTCAGCGGATGTGAAGAAAAAGTGCCCTTTGAATCACCTATTACAAGTGAAAATTATAAAGAAAAACTTAACGTTACCGATTACGGAATAGTTGCCGACTCTGTTGACAGCGCAAAATCAAATACCAAAGCACTTAATAAGTTGATTTCTTCCTGCAAAGAG
>JAZULU010000222.1:0-22254 GCA_045603265.1 Clostridia bacterium | reverse complement strand
TTTAGCACCTTAATATCATATGGATTATGTGATAGCTCTTCGGGAATATGCCCCTCTTCTGCCCACTCTTCAAGAAGCATTTTCCAATAGCCAAAGTGAACCGCAGGCATTCTGTCAGCATTTTTATAATTTAAAATATTTAAGCAACGTTCTCTTGCCGTCATTTTTTCTTCCTACCTTGATTTTTTATTTGCAGAACTCAACTGCCGCATCTGCCGCGCTTGCCGCATCAACGGTATAGCAGTCAGCACCGATGGAATCGCAATATTCCTGATTTATAGGTGCGCCGCCGATCATAATTTTAACCTTTTCTCTGATGCCTAATTCTTCCGCTTTCTTAACAACCTCAGCCATAACATTCATAGTTGTTGTGAGAAGTGCAGAACAGCAAATAACCTGACAGTTTTCATCAATAGCCGTCTGAACGAATGTTTCAGGTGCAACGTCTGTGCCAAGATCAACTACCTCAAGACCTTTACCTTCCATCATCATTTTTACGATGTTTTTGCCTATATCGTGAAGGTCGCCCTGAACGGTGCCGATACATACTTTACCCGTGGCCTTAACTCCGCTTGCCATAAGATAGGGCTTTAATACCTGAACACCCATATTCATTGCGCGTGCGGCAACAAGTACTTCGGGAACGTAAACCTCGTTGTTCTTGAACTTTTCGCCAACAACATTCATGCCCGAAAGAAGACCTTCATTTAATATCTGTTCAACGTTGGCGCCCTCATCAATTGCCTGCTGAACCATTTCCTTTACTATTTTTGATTTGCCCTTCTGAAGATTTTCTGAAATTTCACTTAAAACTACCATTATTCTTTCTCCTTTTGAAATTTTATAAATATCTGTATTATTTACAGATTGCTTTTTTCCTTGTCTGTACTCGTTGGGAGTCATACCCATATACAGATTAAAGTTCTTGTAAAATGACGGAACATCCTTTAAACCGCAATTTGAAACTATCTCCTCAACGTTAAGATCGCTTTCCGCTAATTGTTTACAAGCGTACTCCATTCTCACCGATCGCAGATATTCGTTAAACTGCTTGCCCGTAAGCTTTTGAAATATCCTGCTCATATAAGGTTTACTTATACAAAGCATTTCCGCTATTTGCCCAAGAGTGAGTTTAGGGTTTGGAAAATTGTTTTTTATTATCTGAATTGCCGATAAACCTACGTTCCACTCGCCCGTTGAAACGGAAGATTTATTTTTTATGGAACTGTCAATATACCTTGCAACGTTTATAAGTAACAAGGAAAGATTGCTTTCGACACTCTCCTGCCAAAGACTGTTTTTTTCTTTTATTTCCTGTTCTATCTCACAAAACAGCCCGTCTACCCTATGGCGCATAGATCTGTTAAGCATAGCATAAGCACATACAGAGCCATCACTGAACATTCCGTAGCACTCGTTTTCCGATACTTCATCTAAATAAAACCGTATCTGCCTGACAGTAAGTTTTTCTTGCTCGTCTTCAAGAAAATACCCGTGTGGTATATCAGGCGGAGTAACAAACAGATCGCCTTCTTTGCAAGGAATCGCCTGGTCAAGAACAAGATGAATTCCGCTTCCTTCAACGATAAGGCTCATTTCAAAATAATCGTGTCTTTGTATATCCATCCACGATTTTTCCGCGCTGAACACTTTTTCGCAAGGAACGCTTTTTTGGCAAATATTCACTTCACGAACTTTACTAAACATTCTTTATACCCTTTCGGCAAATATTTGTAAACCAATATATTCGTATTATATCTTTTTTTGTTTTTAATGTAAATATGGTAGTTTTTCTTTTTTATAATTATCATGAAACAAAACCATATAAAAAACACCGCAAAAGCGGTGTTTATATCTGCTTCCCGTCAGAAAAAGCATTGCCAACTTTTTCTCCAAGTTTAATATAAGTGTAATGTACGGGATCATAGGTGATGGCTTCAAGTTTTTGGGGATCGATCATTCCATCATCACCCAACACAGATTCATCAGCGCTGACGTTTATAATTTCGCCAATGCAGATTCCGTCTTCGTTGAATTTAAGGAGTTTGCACTCGAGCGTCATAGGAAACTCATTTATAATAGGCGCGTTTACATAAGCAGATCTAACGGTCGTCAAGCCTGCTTTTGTCATTTTATCAGGAACTTTGTTTCCCGATACGATTCCAACATAATCTGCTTCAACTACATGCTTTGCATCGGCAATGCTAACGGTGAATGCTCCGCTTTCAATGATATTCTTTGTTGTTTTGTGATTATCATCAAGACAAACCATAATTTGATTGGTATCGTATGTTCCGCCCCACGCCGCATTCATACAACAAGGAACGCCATCTTTATCATAAGATGCAACAATAAATACGGGCATCGGATACGCCCAAGTTTTTACTCCAAAATCTTTTCGCATAATATTACCTCACAAAATTTTCTTTTATGTTATTATACAACGGTTTTAATTAAATTAAAATTATTTTTTTCTCACGTTTTACGGCATAATCAAGAGCGATTTTGGTTCCGCTTTTGCGATTTAACTGCATATAATAGAAAATACAATAATTGCTTTTATCTATCATCTCATAATTGCGCTTTACATAAGATGCTTTTCCTGCACCGATAATTTTTTTAGGAAAATATGTTTCATCGTAACTTTTCAACAGATATTGCTTAAAATCTTCACTGATATTAGGATATTCCGCCCGAATGTATATCCGCTTAATATGCGGATATTTTTCTTTCAAGTTCGTTACCAATTCAAGACACAAACTGTCAAACTGACTTTTACTGCCGAATAAAAATGTGTCAACGTTTTTATCTTTAATTAGATTTTTAATTTCATCTAACAATCGCTTTTTCAATTCATCTGTTTCAATAATTGTTCTGTGTCCAATAAAACAACAAACGTTTTTCTGCATAAAAATCCCCCACAAAGTAAATAATTATTTAATTATTATACACTATTATTCACTTAAAGTAAATATATCTGCAGTTATAGATTATAATATTTTTACCTTTTTTTATGTAAAATATATATTAGCATAATTAAGGGGCGATAATATGATAACAGAATTTCCCGATAAGTATATTACTCTCGGATTGAAGATTGCTTACTACAGAAGAAAAGCTGGATATACTCAAGAATATTTTGCCGAACTAATTGGAAAAAGTGTAAGTTTTGTGGGGCAAGTCGAAGGCACTGGCACAGTAAGAGGCGTTTCCCTTGAAACCTTATTTAAAATAGCGCAGGTATTAAACATATCCCCTGCAAAACTTTTGGAAGAAGATTAAACTAAAGCGTGTGTTAAATAAACACACGCTTTTTCTTTAGGCTTCAACTCCCCTCGCTATCTTACTGAACGAAAAAACACACCACGTTTTGCGGTGTGTTTTTTGTTGACCATGGGCTACAAAAAAGATATTTTTGCTGTTTTGCGTATGAATTCGAACTCTTACAGAAAAAATGAAATACGTGCAAGCACGGATGAAATCTGCTATGCAGATGAAATCTTCGGCTACGCCTCAGATGAAATTAAATCCACACATCCGCCGTCGAGGCGGATTTCACCCACCCGCAAGGGTGGATTTAGTTGAAAAACCGACTTGTCGAAACTTGTCGGTTTTTCTGGTGGAGGCGAGGGGAATTTTTAGCAATGTTTTTTTGGTTTTTTTATGTGTTTTTTGAAAATCACACAAAGTTGAAAACATCGATTATACCGCATTTTTCGGTCATTTGATGTGTTTAATGTTTTTTAAAAAAATACCTATGCTTGTTTTATTCGTGCAAAATTCGTGCAAAAATTTTGCATCATTTGATGCCCTTTCACTATTTTTTCTCTATAAAATTTCTAAATAACTCATACATACCTGTGGATGCAAGTCCTGAAGCAAGACCACCGAGTAGAATTTCAGGTGTAAAGGCGAAATTAAGCCATATATTAAGTATTACACCTAACACTGCCATTATTAAGGGAATAAATTTATTCACCTTGTCTGTGGGGACAAGATTCTTCAGCACATAGCCTACACAAAGGCATATGCCAATAACAATGAGTACCAAATAATTATTTAAAAAATCCATATTATACCTCCATTTTTACTTTTTAAGGATTCTGTTTACTTCTGCTTGTACCTCAGCATATGTATAGCCTGTCTCCATAGGGATTCTACGCTTACGTTCAGCACCGTTGCCGTAATCACCATTGATTACTTCTTTAGCTACTTCCGAAAGAGATTTCTTTTTTGGTGAAAGGATTCTGTTAACCTCTGCCTGAACTTCCGCATAATTATAACCTGCAGATTCAAGACGCTTTTTGCGTTCCACTCCGTTTCCGTACTTGCCGTTAATAACGTCTTTTGCTACTGTTGTAATTGATCCAGGTACACTTTCTGTTGGTTTTTCAGACTTTATTTCAGTCTTTTCATAGGTAACATAAGGTAATTTGCCGTGTTTGGTCCAATTACGCCTGTTATAGCCTTCTTTATCACAGTTACATGCAGTTATTTGCACGCAATTACCCCAAGCAGGTGTACACTCAACAGCAAGTCCATCACCGATATAAACACCGATATGTCCTTTCATCCATACCGCTTCACCAATTTCAATTTTATCAAAATCAGTGGAAAGCTCCGTACACTTCTTAATCATTCCGTCAGCATTGGTATCAGGAACATCATTGCTTACGTACTTTGCACCACCGTAGGTTTTGGTTTTATCACCTGACCATCCCCACAGAATGCCCTTTATTAAGTTCACGCAATCGAATCCGAATGTATCTGCCGTTGCTGCCTGAATCATTTTAGTACGTGCTGATTTTCTGTTATAGGAATGATTGTTGCAATATCTTATTTTATTGACTTCATCCAAAGGCGCACCAAAGCACCCCATAACATAAAGCGTTTTGTAGTTTTTTGCAACATCAATGCACTTTTTTACAAGTTCTTTATTTGTCATTACAACCATATAAATTCCTCCTTATATTTAACGCTTAAAGCGTTATGATTCTACCTCCCATTCAATTACTTCATCATGTATTTTATCAATAAAAGAATTTCCTTTTAGTGCTTTATAAGCCTTATACATAAACATAAAGTTTTCAAGTTCATATTGACGTATTTTACACTCGTCTTTGTGCTTATAGTATGTTCGGAGCATATCAGAACGCAACTGACACTTCTGTCCCTCAACAATGCGTTTAATCCATATCAAAAAAGCACTAACAGTACCGACAATAACACTTGCACCACTAATTACTTCAACGATTATAAGAAAATAATTCATCGGATTTACTCCTTTCATTTTGAATCTTTTCCGCTTCTTCAACGGTTATTTCATACCAATTATTGGGTGAATCGCTTACCGCAAGTTCGATTTCTTTTGCAAAAACTTCGCCATTGGTAAATACCATGCCTTTTTGTGATTTAATTATTCTGCCCATGCAATAGTCCACCCCCTATCTGTTGCTTCTGCAATATCTTCAGGCGTTGCATTGCCGTTGTCTTTTACTGCTTTAGGCATTGTTATTGTTCGGGTTTCGGTTGCTACCATTAAGGTTAATTCTATAGTATCTGCTGAATCCATACCGCTAATAACGGGATAAACCACAATATTTTCCCCGTCTTGATATACATAAACAAAGTGCCCACCGTCAACATCGGCGGGAAAATCTCGGCACTCTGCCTTAAACCCTATATAAGTATTGCCGTTTATAATAATTTCTTGTGCCGTAGAAGTTATCAATGTTTCTTCGGGGCTAAGTTCTTTTTTCGGATCGTATATAGGATTTTGTGTAGGATCGTCAACCATCCATCCGGGATAGAGCGATATATAGTAACGCCACGTATATTGTTGCCCTGCTCTTAATGTGCCTTTACCTATAACGGTTGGTGTCAGTATGCTTGTTACGTTTGTTGAAATAATTGTTGGTTGTCTGAAGTCTTTTAAATGTGTAAATGTACTGTGGCAACTTTCTGCACTGAATTTTGTACAAGGCGAAAAGTCTAATCCGTTTTGCCCGATAACACCTTCAAAGGTCACATTCTTAAGATTGGTGTCATTATTGAACCAAGTTTCATAATGCGTGTTTTCTGTTACTATTATTTTTTCAATAGTTTCTAAATGTGGATTTTGACTAAAAGCAGAACGTATAGCGTTATTATTTGTTCCTGATGATGTTACGCTAACAAACGATATTATTGGTAGTTCGGTAAAATGAGTATAACTGAATATTTGGCCTAAACTTGTAGCCTCTGAAGTATCAAGAACAACTCCACATTCCTCTAACCTCTGTTTTAAACTCCCTATTACATTCGGCAAAATGTTACCAGTCCAAGCATAAAATAACATAGTTGCATTACCTTTGGGGCGTATATCATACTTCGGATAAAAGTTATCAAAACTGAATGAGTACCCCGAAAAAGCACCATATGTATTAGGGTAATTAGTTCTATTACCATTATGTTGATAAACATCCCAAAAATTATCGTGTTCAGCCTTTTTCCCTGCTTCGTAAACCTCCTCAATTTTTTCGGAAAGTTCTCCCGATTTAATCATTTCCGTTATTTGTGTTTTTTCTCTTATATTATCGCAAGCGGAAACGTAATCACTTAACGGCATTACTGCTCTATCACTCATCGTCCCACCTCACTAACGTCAATAAACATTTTCTGAACAATATCGGCAATCTCGTCTTTGTCGGGATCGGTTAAGATATAGGAATCGCCTTGTGGTCCTTGCGGACCTATAGGACCTTGTATGCCTTGCGGTCCGGGTTTTCCTTGTTCTCCTTTAAATTCACCGCTTGCAAGTTTTTCTTCAATAAGTTTTACCTGATCAACGGCAATCTGTGCTGAATTGCTTGCATTTGTTGCGCTCTGTTCAGCATTATCTGCCGCTTCCTTTGCTTCGTCTGCAGAAATGCCCACCAACGATGCCGAAATCCCTACTTCTGTTGCTTTTTTTGCAACATATTCCTCATAAGCAGAAAGATTTTTATTAAACCTTTCGTCTTGCCTTGTTGCGGAAGTAAAGAAAACAGTTGACGGAATTTGTAAAATTTCCTCAAGCGTTTCGGGTAGATTATCGGTGTTTATTCTGCTTATAACTAAAGTAGACTGCATATTACCGCCATATTTAGTCATTTTCTGCGGAATATCTCTTGATAATACAGAGTTATTCAGTTCAAGGTTAGGCGATGGATCATATCCCGCGGACGGTGAATTAAAATCGATTCTGAATCTTAAATTTGTAACGTCGCCAAGTTCAGCCAAATATTCAGCGCCGATAAAATAACTAACGGTCGTTGCGTTATCTTCGTGCTGAACTCCACCCCATTGGTGGCTTGCAGGTGTTACCCCTAAAGACGTTACGTTATATTTTATTTCTCTTATAGACATATTTAATATCCTCCTCATAATATAATACCCCTAACCACGTTGCTATGAGTTGCTAACGTAGTCAGGGGTTTAGCCAATTATTCTTTTGTCCAGGAAGTAACCGTTTTACGAACATCCGATGCCGAACCATAAAGACCTGATTCAGTTAATATTTTTCGAATTCGAAGCATTTCCGTTTCATCTTTGTTTTCATATGCTACAATATATTTCTTTTTGTAATGAGACGTCATCGAGCTCTTTATTGAAGCCTTTGCTTTTTTTAATGCATTTGTTTCTTTTTCTCCTTGCATAATATATTTTTTTGTTTTTACTTCTATAATATCTTGAATTGCCGTTTTGGCTGCATCATACTGTCCGGCATCAAAAAACATCTTAACATCTGACATATCATAAATAGATATTTCAACGCCTTCATCGCCTGTTGTTTCTTCATTATTGCTTGAATCATCTTCAGTATTTTTCCATGAGCGCATTTCACTCTTTATTGCTCCAACAACAATATCCTTTTTAAAATGTCCCTCATTAACTATCTCGTCAATAATTTTAGAATATTCTTCTGTATTGCCATTTTCAAGTGCATGCGCCGCATCTTCAATACGTTCATCATTTGCACGGAGACCCTTATATAATGCAGAATTAAAAGCCCCTTCTGTTTTATATTGTTTTTTCAAACGTTCAATATATACTTCATCATCACTTATCATCGCATCATAAAGTTTTTGTGTTTTGGTTGTATCAATTAAAGCTTTTGCAATAAAATGCCCTTCGGCAACTCCTTCCATAAAAGCAGATTTCATACTGATTTTTGTAGTTTTTTGTCCGTTGAATAAAGTTTCAACAAAATTAAATGTAGAATCTATATCGCGATATACATTTTTTATAGGCAATCCGCAAAACGCAGCAAGTGCACCCGCAAGCCCCATAATTTTTTCAGTTGTGCTTTTTTCCTCATCATCCATCGCATATATTGCGTTTTTAAGATCACTGATGAGAACCATGTCTAAACGTTCAACATCATAGCCTTTAAATATAGAAATAATATCTTTTGCTATAGGTACCGAATTTAAAATATCAAAACTGCTTAACGTTTCCCCGGTAAAAGCAGAAATATATTTTTCAACATATGTTTCGTCCTCATCGTCGTCCCTTGCCGCCATTACGAGCGATTTTAGCGCCGCATTTAAAACCATTGAGGCAATTATTGCCCCTGTGGTTCCTACAACTATTTTTGCACCTTTTGTGCCGCCTGCACGTTTAGCCTGAATAGTGGCATCCATAAGCATATTTAGCTGTGTTGTGGGCTCTGCCATAAATGCAGTCAACATTTTAGCACCGCTATCAGTCTTACGCATGATTCCGCTACGCGATAAAGTTGAATCATATACCTGCGTTAATTCAATTACTTCACTGAATCTTTCTGCAACTGCCCTATAAAACTCTTCGCTTCTCACTCTCATTCTTCGTGTTTTTGCTATTTCTTTTTCAACAGCGTTCCAAATTTGGATCCAGCCAAATTCATCAGCAAGCGAAGGCATCTTTCCAAACACATCGTCTCTGTAGTTTCCATCTTTAAAAAATGCTTCTATTTTTTCCACAAAATTTCTGGGAACGTCTTGCATCAGCCACTCAACAGATCCGGTACCCATGCCGGTATCAAATCTTCCCATTTCTTTTATAACCGCAACAGGAGCATATTTTTTTATAAGATTCCATTTTTCTTTATGTTTCGGAATCCAATATTTCATATTTGCAAAATATTTAGGATCAATGTATGCCATAGCCCTCATAACTGCCGAAGGTTGCTGAATAACAACCGAAGCCGAAGCCATTACGGCTCCTTTTTTTGAAAGGCTAATAAGTTTGTCCATCAAACCAGATCCATCCGAGCGAACTCCGCCATTCAAATCATTTAATAGAGTTTTGATATAATTTTCCGCGCCGTTTCCATATGCATTTACTAATGTAGATGCAACGGATAAAGTTTCTGTTTCCGTTGTTGAAGGCGTACGATAATTGAAAACTCTGTTAAAATCTTCAAGTGGCAAAACAAAAGAGTGATACATAGACATTTCGTTCACATGTGAAGACCATACTTTTGAAAAATCATCCAAAACAATGGGGTTATTTGCATGAGCGACGGTTTTTTTCGTCATTCCTGAATTTTTAATACGTTTTTCCTGTGTTTGACCTGCCTCATATGTAATAAAGTAATTTGCAGATTTTAAAGGGAAGTACGACTTTTCTTTGAAAAGTTTTATTCCATACAGTTTCATTGAAACATCATTACCTTTTTCTCCCATGATGTCTGAAAGGTACGACTGCATAACGTCTACATACTGCCTTTGTGATTCCGTAAGAGTAGAAACAATATCGATTATTGTTTGAGGATCCAAATTATATGCCTTTGAAGTATTTACCTCATACTTTTCAACAATCCCCATTTTGTTTTTTACTTCTGTAATAGCATCTTTTGCAAAAGTAATACCGCCCTTCATTAAGTGGTCATGGGCCTGAGGACGTTTAGAATATGCATATATACTCATAATCTGTTCAAGATTCAAGTTGAACTTTGAATCGGTTCGTGATTTAAAAGTATAAGTTTTTTTAAAGTCCCACTTTGAATAACCATATTTTTGCTTTTGGTGAGAAATAAACTTTTTACTTTCCTCCATATCACGTGCCCATATGCCTTGACCGTTTATAATATTTTGAAAAAGCTTGGTAAAAGTATCACTTCCGATTGCACGCATAGCGTAAATAGGTTTAAAAAGATCCCACCCAAATTTTTTTATCTGCGCTACAAAAGCACGTTGTTTTTCTTTTTCACCGCCTGCACTCTTTATTTCAGAAACAACATTCTGTCCCATTTCAGTAATTGTTTCTTTTTGATTTTGGATAAATGCTTTATTAACGTCACGAACTCGCGTAAGAATCATTGAAAACATATCATATACGCTTTCAAGCTGTTGTAACGTCATCTTGCGAATAGAAGTATCGCCTACGTTATCAATTACTTCCTGAATCTTGTTTTCAACAACTTCATCGAAAGAACCGGCAAGCAAAGGATCTTCGGCCGCCTGAATTTCTGCATAAGCATTTTTTAGTTTAATAAGCCTTATATTTAGCCGTTCACCCATCTCCTGAATATTTCCTATAGATTTTTCAATATTTGCACGTTCGCTTTCGCTCAAGTCCTCCTGCAACTTGGCTCTCAGGTTTTCTATACGTTCCTGTGCGCCGATTGTATCCATATTGATAAGATCAAGTGCCTCTGCAACAGCAGGTTGCATCCATTCAGGCACGTGCTTATTTTTGTTACCATTAAGCAGATATGAATTAAGAGTATTAACAACACGTTTTATCTTTTGACGGGTTTCTGTCTTTTTTCTACCCTCGCGCATCTTATTTTTAATTTTAGACTTTATGCCTTCGATTCTCTTATTCTCATCGGCTCTCAACTTGGCTCTCAACTTGGCTCTCCACGACTTCATCTGCTTCGCGTGCTTAATTTTAAGCGCATCCAATTTATTTTGCATTATTTCGGATGCAGTTTTAACATCAGAGACATCCCAATATCCTTCATATACCTGGTTTAACAAATCTGCTTTTTCTGCTTCATTGTAATACTGCTGTTCCTGATCTGCACTAAAGTCGCCATTTCTTAACATCTGCACCGTTTCAAAAAGCATTCCGGGCATATCATTGGGAACGGTTTTTGCATCAAATACATCAGGGTACATTTCAGCAAGTTCTTGCCATGCTTGGTCAAGCGATGTATGTGCATTTTCTTTATTAGCAATAATGACGCTACCCATAAGCCTTTTACGGAAATCACCATAAGCGCCAAATTGCGCACTCACTTCTTTTCGTTGAGCTTCATCAAGATATACTTTTGTTTCGCGCAAAGTGCTGAGAATATCCCGTGAATATTCGTCAATTTTTGATTCTTCTCTTACGTGTTCCTGAAGCCATTTTACAACCGGTTCTGCTTTTTGTTTTATATTCTCCCATGAAAGGTCTTCACCATGTGAAATGAACTTATATAAATTTATCAATTTGCGCATAAGCTCATTTTTGTCACCTTTGATATTATTTCTTTTTATAAGATCGCGTGCAACTTTGTCAACGGAAGCAATTTTTATTTCACCGCCTGCAGTGTGCTTATAAAGATCAACAAGTTCACGAAGATTTTTATTATCCGCTTTAAGTTTCTCGTTTTCAGTTTTTAAAGCTGATTTCGTTTCAGGAAGGGAATATTTAAGATTTTTAGAAAACGAATTGTTATTGCGTTGAACTCCAAAATGTTTATATACATCTTCCATAATGTTTTGCGAATTATTGGCTGTCGCTTCTCCTTTTTTAATTGAACGAATCAGATCTTCTTTTTCCGCAAAAACAACATCAGGATCATCAATATCAGGTGAAATCGCATACCGTTCTTGTTTGTTATACTCCAACCTCTTTTTGACATCGTTTGCTTCTATTTCGCCTGCAGTATGTTCGTACATATCCACAGCCGAAAGACTCTGCCTTTGTTTAACTTCCTTAATATACTTGACCATTTTTTCAATCAATAAGGAAGCCTTTTTATATTCTTCAGTTAATCCTAAACGCTTTATTTCTTCACTGCACTTGATTGCCTCTTCTTTTTTCTGTTCTATTTCTTCCTCCGGATATACTTCTAATTCAAGACTGGTCATTATAACATAATAGTCGTAAATCTTTTTACCACCAATTTTATTATACTTGCGTATTGATTCAATAAGATTACCATATTTGAATTGCATTGCATCCCAGTAGTTATCTTCGCTAGGCAATGGATGTTCTGCATAATATTCCCAATACGCCGTTGAAGCACCGGTTGCAAAGCCTTCTATATCTTGTATTACATGTTGAATTTCATGAATTAGTGCAGGCTTAAAATCTGCCTCGTTTTCCGCCCAAATCTTTCCTTGCGCATCAAAAAATCGACCGTTAAGTGTTATTTTTTTATTTATTGGATCATATGCTGCCCCAGTCTTTTCATTAACGCTTTCATCACGAGATATTTCAATTTTAATATTTTTTAATTGAGGATACGCCTTAAACAGTTCTTCATGCTCAATTATATCACCGAGCGTCATTCCGCTATCCTTGAATGCAACGTCTTTAACCTGCATTTTGCTATCGTCAATTTCAAAACGCCACTTTTCGTCATAACTTCTGAACCAACCGGTAGCCTTACGAATTTCGTTCGCGGTAAATTTGCCTGATTCTTCCATATCAACAGCCGCCTGCAAATTTGTCATGTTGACTGTTTGTGCTTTTTCGCCTGCATAGCTATACTTCACGTCAGTTTTAGACAAATTATTTTCAACAGAATCATTGACAGAGTGCTTAGTTTGTGGTAAAGTATTTAGTGACCGAGGAGAACGCGGAGCAGTAGAAACATCCTTTGCTTGATGTTTCGCCGCGGTAACTCGGTTATTTTTATTGGCATCTATATCAAGCAATCCCAACATTTTAGGATTGCTTTTATAAAGCATTTCGCCTATGCTTTTTCCTGCTTCAATATTTTTATTCCATCTGTCTTCTGTTATATAAAGCATCATTGATGGAGTAATGTTCGGATTTTTTCTACCTCCAACTACTTCAGCGATTACATAATAACCATCTTTTTTCTTAACATACGCAAAGCTTTGTCTTTGCGTTTTATTGTCAGTATCAGTAATTAATCCTTCTATAATATCAGGCTCATAAATTGATTGTATCATTTCTGATATTATTTCAGGTGTCAGCGCTTTTTGCCCTCTCGAAACGTGTTCAATCTCTTCATTCGAATGATTTATGTATTCATGATATATATCGCTTGCATTGATTGCAATATATTTATCAGTAATATCAATCTTGCCATTCGTAGCAATAAAAACCATTTCAGCCAGTTCATCTGGAACTTTTGAAATTTGTTTTTGGTTTCTGGGCTCATCTATTTTTCCTTTGTTTTTAATCACTTCATTTACAGTGTTTTTAATCTCAATGTAATATTTTTTTCTCTTCAGGTTGCTTTTCTCAGTCCCTACATCTTTCAACATATCCGCGAACTGTCGTTCAAGGGCCTCAAGTTCATTGTATATTTTATCATCGCCTTTTGAAAATTTGGCTTTGATTTCATCAATAAGTTCAAGAATCCATTTAACAAGTTTGTTTCTCGTAGGCTTGTCTAACTGTTCTAACATATCCTGAAGTGCATCGGGATCAGTAAAAAGCATATCACCAATAAAATCAGCAATTATTTCACTTCTGCTTCCTATTTCATCAAGATTAACACCGGCAACAGAATATTTGTCAATAGTGCTGTTTATTAACGCCTTTTCCATTGCATTGGTGCTTGAATTAAGCCCGGTTTGCATGCGCAGCCAATGATTATAAACGTCAGTTTGTGCAATTTTATCTACGAATTGCTCGTATACTTTTGACCCTTCCGTCGTATGAGTAATTTCATGTTTCAAAATCCATGTAATAGGCCTCTCTGCAGTTTCGCTTATTTTAATCACCTTTGAATCGTAATCTATTTTCCCCTGAGCCACCGTACCGTTTTCAGTATATACTTGTTCTTCGAATTCCACCTTATATCCAAGCGCTTCGCCAATATCAATAATAATTTGCCTATTTCTTGCAATCTCACTATCGGTAAGTTCGGGTTTCACCTTTTTAGATAAAACAACATCTGAAATAGGCGTTTTTGATTCTCGTGCAGTTTCGCCTTTAAATGATTTTGAAGCCTTTTTTACGCCTTTGTTATTTTCGTTGAGTATTTGCTCGTCTGCGGTCTTGTTGAAGGCTTTTTCGTTTATTTTTGTTTTAATTTGGTTTCTTATTTTTTTGCCTTGTTCATAAATATCATCATACTGATTTTTAATGCCTAAAGTTGTTGCATCTGCTTTTGTATAGGCATCAATAATTATAGAAGATAATACGGGATTACTTTCAATCGCTTGTTTTTGCAACGATGTAATATTTCCGCCGGAAGAAATCTTTACAAGTGCATTAACCAACATTTTTGCATTTTGTTCAGAATATCCTAAATTCAAAAGACTATTAGTTATCGTTGTTGCAACATCTTCCTTGATAGGTTTTCCCATATACGCAAGTTCAGAAACAAGGTTATACGCATTGCCTTTTTTGCGTACAACTTCAGATAATTTATAAGCCGTTGTATACTTAGGCATAGAATGTGCAAGCGAATAAACCGATTCTGATACATTTAAAAACTGAACACCTTTTTTCGTTATATTAAATCCGTTTTGCTTCCACATGTTTACCATTTCAGATATTCCTTGCTTCGCAAAACCAGGAGCGCCCATTACCGCCGATGTAGCAAAACCGAGAATGCCCGCATATAATACATTTCCCCAATTAATAGGCTCAATGTCATGCGTTATGAGGCTTTTATAGATGGGATTAAGGATTTCTTGCAATGCTTCTTCGGAGAACTCACCAAGCCCCTCAAGCACGCCCGAAATAGCAATTCGTGCAAATGCATTATCAATATTATCTGTAACCGCTTTAATTGATATGTTTGTTAATTTGCCGGCATATGTTCCAATACCATTTAACATTTCTCGAAGTCCTAATTCAGACGCAGTCTCTAAAGATGCAAACATTTTGGCTTTTGCAGGACTATATCCTGCGTTTATCATTTCAGTGTATGCATTTCCAAAAACAGAGCCACTAAAAGAAACTTTGTTTGCTATATCGCCTAATAATTTAACTGTTTTTGCACTCGCACCTAATGCGTTCGCCGTACCTACCGTAGCAAAAGAAATTGCAATCGTCGGGATTTCACGCCCTATATTCACACTTATGTCATAAACACCGCCCCAAAATGGCGTCCACACGCTGTTAGTATTTTCAATATCTTGTTTTACTAACGCTGAGGCATAATCTGTTGCCGATGTTTTACTTTCACCAGTAAGAAATGTTTCCCATCCTGAAAGCCATGTTTCCATTCCGGACGCAATACCAAACAATTCCTGCAACAATAAATTGCCCTCTATGCCTTTGGCTATCTTTAATCCTTTTCGTTGATTAATATAGTCCCCTAATTGATTTTCAAAATCAACAAACGCCTTTGCATCTGCAATCAATTTCTGATATTCGATTGTTGTAATTCCCAACTGCAAAGACATCTCAGTATCAGTCAACCCTTTGCGCAGTTGCTTTTTATAAAGTTTCACATATTTTCCATCTGCAATCTCAACACGACCGTCATTGTGAACGTTTATTATTTGCCCTGCACGTTGTGCAAGGACGTTATAAACGAGTTTTTCATCTTCAAACATTTCTGACGAATTAGGCAATAACACAGAATAGTCTTGCGATCCCTTTTTTTCCCATTCAGCAACAAGCCCCAGTGAATTTAATTCATCTTTATAGTTTGAAACGTCTTTTGCAAATTCAATGGCTTCAATGGTGCCTTTATAAGTTGCTATTTCATTTTTTATTTGTTCATATTTTTTTCTAACGCTTTCTTCAAATTTCTGAACATCGCCATTTTCTATAATTAGATCACTCGTGCTAATTCCTGCCGCCTCAAGTTCCTTAATAAGTCCCTGCGGGCCTGCAACGGGATTTTCTCCAAATTCTATGGAATAATTATCATATTTTGAGCGTTCATATCTATCAAGAATATCACCAAAAAGCACAAGTTGTTGTTCTTTGCCTTCTATATATTCTTTTTTCCCCTCGGAAGTAAGATCAAAATATTCCATTGCCTGATCATATTCTTCTTTTGTTGCGAATTGCCCGTAAAACTTCACAGCATTAGTTAATACACCAGTATCGCCATCTAAAATCTTGTTCATGTTGCCTACTGCATCATCTATTTGCGTCAACATGTCATTTTTTGCAGTTTCATCAATATTAACAAGCCTTAACATATATTTTAATGCGTTTGCTTGATTTGAGAAATTATCGTATTGTCCTTTGTATTTATCATAAAGTCCAGATGCAGAATCCCAGTCTATTGACTTTATATCAGCGCTAAGATTTCCAAACAAAGTATTTGCTGACGTAAAAAAAGTTTTTATTTGATTGATATCTTCTTGCGATACTTTTCGTTTTTGCCCTGCCGTCTTTAATAATTCTTCTTTTGTCTTTATAGGTCCGTTTGCTTTAATCGGTCCGTTTGCTCCGTTAGGCTGTTGGGTTGCTTGCTTTTTTATTTGCGCTTGTTTTAATAATTCTTCTTTACTTTTCATACATATTTTTCCTTTTTATACTACGTAATAAATTCTATACAAAGTTTCAATATACGCTTCGGCGCGATCTTTGCGCAACCCCAAAGCAACCACAAAATTATATATTTCGTCCTCTAATTTTCTCTTTCCTTCTGCGCTTAGATTGGGGTTTGGTTCTCCGAATGTGCTAACAACTTTTTGCCCTATTGGCGTTGTTAAGAAAGATTCGTCCGCAACACGTTGAGCAAAATTATAATCGCTTTCTCCTTCTGCACGTTTATATTTTGCTGCATTTTCGTCATAAGGATCTCCATATTCAGTAGCGCCCGAAAAAAACAATCCTTTTTTTATGTCAGAATTATTCCACGTTTTGTTTTCTTCTGGATTCACTTGTCCTACAGTCGATATCCCCAAATTTACCGCAATGTCTGTGATTCCGGCATCTTGTCCGTAAGTTTGACGATAACTTTCAATAAGTCCCCTTTTTTCATCATCAGTAAAATCATCGCTAAAAAGTTTTTCGATAAGTGTGCCTCGTGCTTTTGTTCTTTCTTTTTCTTTTTCCTCATTCTTTTTATTGGTTTCTTTTTCTGAATCAAGATACATTTGGGTCATTTTTGCATCATAATCCAACTGCGCCTTATATCTTGCCGCCGCTGCCTGCTGATCTGCATCATACATACTTGATGCCCAGGAATTTTTATTTGCATTATATGTAAGGTCTGCGTTCATAATATCGTTGTTTCGCTGAATGTTAAGTTGTCCTACTTGCTGACGAACAGCAAGAGCAATGGCGTCAACTTGTTTTTGGCGTGCGATCATTGCATTATTTATTGCGTTAGAACGACTTAATTCTATAGCCGTCTGCTGTGTTCGGTTTAAGCCTGAATCTGTTAATCCCATGTTTGACATTCTTTCGGCAACTGCGCGCTCATTTATAAGTTTCTGCACATTGGCGGTGTTTATAACGCCATCATAGGCATGCTCCGCTTCTTTGATCTGTGCACTGCCTGCATCTTCAATCATTTTTATTGATGAATCCGCAGTTTGATTTATTATTTCCTTTTGCTGATTTAACGCATCAAGGTTTTGTGCATCATATTGACGATAATAAGAACTTAACGCCATATTATTTTATACCCCCTGCCATTCTGTAATTTAAAGTTATTCCGTCTAATTCCATTCCACTTGTAGATTCAACTCTGATCCCGAAACGGGAACATATTCTTGTGTAAGGAATAAACGCTTTATTTTTTATATGCGCAGGCTCACGGAGAGTTGTTTCTGCGCCGTTTACATTCACTATGTGTTCATCTGTTGTAGTTACTTCTGATATAAACTTAACCAAAACGGGAACACCGTTATTATTGCCGAAAGCAACGTTTACTTTTGTAATGTTCTTATATGCGGATTGTTCGTTAAAATCAAATATTTTAGTCTGTATCATTGCCAATACATCGCTTTCATATTTCTGACGTGTAAGCGTTGTACCGTTGAAACTTGAACGATATAAAACATCTTTTCCGTTCTCCCCGGTAATATGATACTTGTGTATTGAAAACCACCCTGCTCCTTCCGCAACATCGTACCATTCCTTAATATCGGTAAGTATTATTGTTTCATTAAGCGTTGTTATGTTTTGGGGAGTTATAGGAAGTTCCCAAATCCACCAGGGCAAAAGCATATTTGCATCGCTTTGCCTTGTATAAGACGAGATGTTTTCAAATCCGTAACTGTTATAATCCATTAAATAAGCGTTATTATTAACAAATAGGATATATTTACCGTCCCAATCTACAGCGTGCGCCATTTGTAGGTTTTTTTCGGTTTTAAGCCTATTTGAAATCATTTCAGAAACTTCATAAACATTACGCTCTGAGTATTGATTCTGCCCGGTAAGCGTATACACTCTGCCGGACGAGTTGGCAAACACTAAACGATTTCGGCATAATTGCACAGTACGCGGACAATCGCAACCAATAACCGAATGGATTAAAACCATCGGGAAGTACGCCATGCGAGTTGTGATATCTATTGCCGTTTGATTTTCAAGTTCTTCTGCCGTCACTTCGCTTTGCGTATATTGTGTTGAATATATTTCGTTTTCTTTAAACACGATAAGGCTTGCGCCTTGTCTACCAAATGCCGTTACTCTTTGCGACTTATCGCCAACGTAAGCATAGTTATTTTCGGAAAAATACAAAGGATTTTCAAAATCACTCCAAACAACAAGTGCTTGTTCTTGATCTTTAACGTTACCGCCTAAAAACAATCTGCTTCCACCGTTAATGCCAAGAGATGTATTTCCGTACCATACCGCTTGTGTCATGCCCGTTACTTTTTCCCAGTTTATTTGTGGATTTTCGCACGGTGCATCAATGATCATGTTATTGTTGACATATTCTGCACGTTTAATTGTGTCAGGAGTATAATTGTTTATATCATTGCTTGTATTAATAGATATATGAATAATTCCATTTGCAATAAAAGAATGAAGCCAATAATCATCACCCGCGCTTGCTTGCGAGTTGCTTGTTTCAATACAAGGTGCGATTATTTCCGTTCTTGGACATTGTACCGAGTGTTTATGTTCAATACCTTTTACATCTGTGTACGTTAAATAAATAAGCGCATTATAACTTAAATTATGCGGAGTAAAGGGCAATCCATATTCCATATACGAAACCGTATCTATTACGTTTCCGTCTTGATCGGTAACTTCTATGTTTCCGTTTTCCGAAGCATCGTATAACGAACCTTGCATTTTATACCGATTCCCCAAAAGGTTGAATCCCTCAATCTTCGTTGCGCCGTTTCTTATTAACGATTGCGCATCACCGCCCACGTTATAGCAACTCCAGATATTGGTAAGAACTAAAGGTGTGTATATTTCTGTTTCTGCAACTTTTCGCGGAGCGTTATAAACACCTTCCGAAACCCACTCAACAATGTATATTTCGTTTGTATTTTCGCCATGCGTATATACATATACGTTTCCATTGTGAGTTATGGCAAGCACTGACGATTTCGTTTCAACATCGATATGTCCTAAGTCAATTTCATCGTCTACGCTGACATATTTTAATAATATGCGCTCTACGCTACTGACAAGATCTGTGCCTTTAATTATTTCTAAATAATACACTTTATCGTTTATACGCGTGTTATTCATAGGATTGGTTGACATTGTGCCGTTTTCTGTTCGCGGTTGTATGGTATAGGATTCGTTTTCGCGTAACATCGGTCTTGTTCGCAAAATTCCGTCTTTATACCACATGTTTTTTACGTCTGTTAATTGATTATCATTAACAAGGCTCACGCCGTCACGCAGATTTAATCCGCCCGAAAGTTCGGGAATTTTTAATTGATATGTTCCACGTCTGTTCATAACCGGAATCATTTAATCACCCCTCTATTGCAGGCAACTTGTCTTGGATAGTGCTTGTGTTTACTACCGTTTTTCTTTTAGAGTTATAAAGAATAGAGAAAAACTGCTGACTGTCAGTATCGCCTAAACTTTCCGCTATAAACGCCGCCACGCCGTAGGGCATAACGTTGTATAACGTTCTTTCATCAAGATTTAAAGGCTCTGAAATATCCGATATTTCTTGAAATCCGTCTGTATTTTTAAGATAAAACAAATCAGCATATACTGTGTTAAGCGCGGATAGAGATGCAGTCTGTAAACGTGCATCCCCCGTGCTTCCGTATATATCATTAAGTCCTAACATTTCGATTGCTCGTTTTATAACTTTGTCTGCCGTCATGTCATACCGCCTTTCATATACTGATCAAGAAGTTTTTCTTGTTCACTTGCAGGCATTTGCTTAAATGCTTCATACTCTTGTGGATGAGTTTGTGCGAACTGAACAATAAAGTCCTCTTTAGCCTGCGCATTTTGCATTTGTGCTTCTTTCAACGAATCAATAAGTCCCGTAATATCGGGTATAGTTCCTTTGGGTATACGTTCAAGATACTGAATAGGCGTTATAATACCCGACTGCAAAAGATTGCCTAAAGAAGCAATAACAACGGATTCGCCCCACAGTGTAGATGCGCCAACGTCAACACGGGCATTGACAATAAGAGACTTATAACGTTCAGCATTAAACGGCAAATACTGTGTTCCGTTCTTATCCTGAATTTTTAAAGGTCTTTCTCCGTACATATTCAGCCAAAAGTCAGCCCATATACGCGCAATATCTTCAATACACGAATAAAATCTGTTTTGATAAACCTGCATAGGCATAAGCGCCGCTTCACGCATGGCAATAATTGCTGATGCATTATCAGGTCTTAAATCACCCAGTGCGGCATCGTTTGCGCCCGAATCGGAAAGCGTACTGTTTGCGATATCAGCCACAACGTTCTGTAGTTGTGATGCAAACTGCGGAGGCTGAATGTATGCTATTGCTTTTTGTACATCATAATTTTCGCCAGCGTTAATATTTATAATCTGCCCCGGATCATTAGTTACGGGATCTAATATGAGATCTCTATTAACTACCGTTTTCGGCATACCAGTAATCATTGCAGACCATACCGCAGATGAAAGTGCACGGTTAATAGCAATCTGATTGGGAATCAAGTATGTTATTTCGCTATCGCCATAACCGCAAGAAAAACGGGGTAACCACACAAATTTTGCAAGGGGATATAATCTTATATTCATATCCCATTCAGAACGAATAACCGCCTTTTCTGTAACGCGAATAGCCTTGATTTTGTATTTGTTCCCATCGTTGTCATATTCTTTCCAGAACTTTGTTAATACCGTTACTCTTGTGTTCTCGGAAGGCTCTTTCTCGCCCCAATCACCGGCATTATATTCCGCGCCTTCGTCTGCGGTGATTGATTCAATATCTGTTTCTTTACGTCTGTTCTGCTTTGCTTCACGTTTCACCACGCTTAAAGGCTTACGCTCCGAAATAATGATATACGGCTGACTTTGTATATCGTTGTTGTTAGGATCGCCCAAAATAACGTTTTCAACGTTAAGTATCTGACAGTTAATATCTCCTTTAATAGGAGTTGTTTTTCCCTGATCAGCAAATAATCCCGTTTCGATCGATGAATCCCAATAAGTATAAAGAAACGACGTTCCCGAAATATACGCATTTTTTGCGAGTTCCGTAACAAGATCCGTAAACTTTAAACGCTCCGCCGTAACCTTTTCGTAAACTGTAAGCGCATCCATAACAACATCAATTTCTTCGTTTGTTATTTCGCCCTGCGGAACGGTGCCGCCAAACATTTCTTTTTTTGTTTTGTCGATCGTTTCTTTCATATCAACAGTGTTTGGGATACCGTCTGCGGAATAATTAACGGTAACAGGGCTTGCGCTGATTGAAGATATTTTATATTCACCGATGCGCTTTATAATGTTTCGGCGCACTAATGGTCTTGTGTTGCCTGCATTTACACCGTGCCATTGATCGCCTACATAAAAACGCTCGTTCATTTTGCTTTGTTCATATATTCCTCTATTTCCGATAGAGTTTTTAAAGTCTGTGCCTTGCTCATATTCTTTAAATATTTCATTAGGCTTCTTTTTTATTTCCATTTTTCTTGCTCCTTCCTTTTGTTGAAGGGTTTACTTTTTTGTTTTGTGTTTTCTTTGACGAACTTATATTGTTTTTTTCTTCTTTAG
>JAZULU010000221.1:0-2756 GCA_045603265.1 Clostridia bacterium | reverse complement strand
CTTTCTTATTCTTCGGGTGGTCTTGAGCCATATACTGACGGAACGGTAGAAGGTTTAAAAGAATTAATGAAAAAAGGAAACGTTGATAAATCTATAGTTCTTAATATTGCAACAAATGCGCATCAGCAAAAGAACGTTAATGATTTTGCATCTTCAATAAATGATGAGAATATAATTTCATTTGGATCTGTATTTTTTGACAGTCCCGATGTTTTTGATGAATTGGAAAGAATAAAAGCAATGGGATTAAAAGGGGTTAAATTGCATCCCGATTATCAGGGCTTTTCGGTTGATGATCCCAAAATGAAACCCATATACAAAAAAATATCTTCGCTTGGACTTATTACCGTTTTTCATGCAGGTTTTGATTACGGTTTCGAGCCACCTTTTGGTAATACTCCTGACAAAATGATAAAGGCATTGTCTTGGTTTTCTTCACCGGTTGTTGCTGCTCATTGGGGTGGGGTAAACTGTAATGAAAGTGTCTTAAAATATCTTTGCGGAACAGATATCTTCTTTGATACTTCTTTTGGATATTCGATGATGCCAAAATATTATGCCCAAAAGATATTAGATAAGCATGGTGCAGATAAAATGCTTTTTGGTACAGATACTCCGTGGCACACTGCAAAAATGGAATTAAGGCTTATAAACAGTCTTGAGATTTCAGAAAGTGATAAAGAAAAAATATTATATAAAAATGCACAAAAACTTTTGCAAATATAATAAAAATCAGGTCAATTTGACCTGATTTTTTTAGATTATTATTTCTATACCTGCGTCTTTAATTTCGTTTAAAAAACTTTTGTTGCTACGGTTGTTTGTAACAATAAGGTCGGCGATTGATATGTCTGATATGTTCACAAATGCGCTATGATTAAACTTTGAACTGTCGGCAGCAATAATTCGTGTTCTGGCACGGTCGATCATCATTCTATCAATATCTGCTTCTTTATCGTAATAGGTAGAGAAACCATTTTCGATATCAATACCGTCAACAGAAAGTATGAGTTTATCTGCCCTGTATTTTTTTAATTGATTAACGGCATCTGCACCATAAGTAAATTGATATTTTGTATTTACAGAACCTCCGATGAGTACAACGTTATAATTTGGATTGCTTGATGCTTCTAAAGCGATAGATATTGAGTTTGTAACAATATTCAGATTATATTGGTCCGGGAATTTTCTAAAAGCTAATAGGGTAGTAGTGCCTGAATTAAGCATAACAGTATCATCCGGTTTTATAAGGTTTGCTATTTTTTCGGCAATTTCTACTTTTGCTGATTGATTTGTTTCAAGTCTTTGATTAAGATTCATGCTGTAATACGGTTTGTAAGAATATACTGCGCCACCGTGAATTCGGGATAAAAGACCCTTGCTTTCCATGTCAGCAAGATCAGTTCTAATGGTAACTTCTGAAACACCAAATATTTGGCTTAATTCATTTACTTTTACACTTCCGTTTGTTTGAATCATCTGTGATATTTGTTGTTTTCTTTCTTCTGCGGTCATTTTTTAGACCTCCTTTTGTTTAATATAGCATTTTGACTTTCGTTTGTCAAGAAAAATAAATCTAAAACTTTCGTTTTGCTTTCGATTTCTAAAAATACGAAATAAACTAAAAAATTTCGTTGACAATTAAAATCGAATGTTGTATCATAAATATAAAGTAAAATATAAGGAGAGATTTATAAATGTATAAAGGTTTAAATATAAAGCCTCCGTTTTTTGAAGTTGGTCCTAAAGCCTATCTTTACGGAGAAAAAATGCTTAAACTTGCACAAGTTATTGACAAGGTTGCAATGAAGTACGATGTCGATGTTATTGTTACACCTCAGTATACTGATATCAAACTTCTTGCCGATAATACCGAAAGAATCCTTGTTTTTGCACAACATATGGATTATCTTCCTATTGGTAGAGGGCTTGGAAGTGTTCTTCCCGAAGCTGTTAAAGCAGCAGGTGCAGTAGGTGTCATGCTTAACCATGCAGAAAAGCCTCTTACTATGGATGAAATTGAAAAAACAATTAAACGCGCAGATGAGGTTGGTTTGGGTACTATCGTTTGCGCAAACACTGTTGAAGATGTTAAGACTATTGCTAAAATGTCACCTAACCTTATTGTTGCCGAACCTACTGATCTTATTGGTACGGGACAGACAAGTGATAGCAATTATGTTGTTGAAACTATTAAAACTGTCCGTGAGATTAATCCTGAAATCATGGTGCTTCAAGGTGCCGGAATTTCAAACGGCAAAGACGTTTATGATACCATTAAACTCGGCGCTCAGGCAACCGGATCAACAAGCGGAATTATAAAAGCTGAAGATCCTTATGCAATGGTTGAAGAAATGCTTTATAATCTTCGCAAGGCTTGGGACGAAATGGGAGGAAATTAACGTTGACGCAGGAAGCACTTGAAAGAGCAAAAGAGGCATACGTTATTGAAAGTCAATGTATCCAAGAAATGCTCGAATATTTTGATGAAGATTCTTTTTCAAATGCTGTTGAACTTTTGAAGAATGCTGAACGTATAGGTGCGGCAGGGTGTGGACATAGCGGAATAATATGTCAGCATTTTTGTCATCTTATGTGTTGTATTGAGCGTCCTGCTCGATTCATTTCGCCTGCTGAAGCCGTCCATGGCGGTACGGGTTACTTACAAAAAGGCGATGTAATGGTTTTTGCTTCACGCGGTGGAAAAACAAAAGAACTTTTACCTATAATTGACATATGCAAGAAAAAAGAAGTAT
>JAZULU010000220.1:0-3859 GCA_045603265.1 Clostridia bacterium | reverse complement strand
AATAACTTTAATAATTATTATCACATCGCACCTGATAAGGCGGAAAAATATTACTGATTAAAATCTGCAAGATCTTGTGCTATCTGATCATCAAGATCTTTAATTCTAACTTGAAGCTCATCAAACACACTTAATGCGTAATTTTTTGCAGAAAGTTTAACTTCTTTTGCATTAGCACGAGCATTATCAACAATTTTTTTAGCCTCAATCTCAGCGTTGCGTGTAATTTCATGTTCAGCAACCATCTCATCTGCGGTTTTCTGAGCAGCAGCAATACACTGTTTTGCTTCTTCTTCAGCATCGATAAGTATCTGACGACGCTCTTTCATAATATTAGCAGCTCTTTCAAGTTCTGTAGGAAGACTTTCACGAAGCTCATCAATAATATCAAGGCAAGTATCAGCATCTACAAGTGATTTGTCTGAGAATAATCCTTTCTTTGTTTGACTTAACTCCTTTTCAAGTTCGTCAAGTAAATTAGAAATTACACTATCCATTTCAAATAACTCCTTTTTCCTTTATGTTTAATTTATTTTTTACAAAATCATATATTTCAGGCGTAACCATTTTTTTAATGTCACCGCCTAATTGACCAATTTCACGAACGATACTGGACGATAAAAAACTATGCTCCGTGTTTGCCATAAGAAATACGGCTTCAAATTCATCATCAAGCATCTGATTAAATGTTGCCCACTGCATTTCATACTCAAAATCAGTTACTGCGCGCAACCCTCTAATAGCGGCTGTTGCACCAACTTTTCGCATATAATCAACCATAAGTCCACTTGAAAAATCAACAATTACATTATCAAGACCTGTAATAGATTTTTTTATCATATCAACACGTTCTTCAACAGTAAAAAAAGTTTTTTTCTTTGGATTATCCATAACAGTTACAATAAGTTTATCTGTCATTTTTGAAGCGCGTTTAATAATATCCAAATGACCAAGAGTAATCGGATCAAAACTACCCGGATACACCATTACTTTCATTTTGTTCCTCCAAGAAAAGTAAGCGCCCTGCTACCATAATTACGACAATCAATTACATTATATTCATTAAAAATCTCAACATTAAAATCTGACGAATGCTCTAATATAAGAACGCCATCTTCACTTAACAACGGAAGAGTGTACTTTATTATTTCAGCGTACAAGCCTTCATTATAAGGCGGATCCGCAAAAATAAAATCAAACTTTTTATTATTTTTACAAAGATTTGTCAGAACGTTTTTAAAGTCACCTTGAAAAATATCAGTTTTTTGATCTTTAATAATGGCTAAAACATTTGTTTTTAAAAGGCTAACATCAGAATCCACAAACGTTACTTGGGCGCCGTTGGAAATAGCTTCAATTCCCATTTGACCCGTGCCTGCAAAAACATCTAAAAAGTTTTTACCGTAAAGATTAGTTCTAATAATATTGAACAATGAATCTTTGACCCGTTGTGACGTTGGGCGAACAGAAAAATCTTTAGGAGAAATTATCCCTTTTCCCCTATATTTACCGCTAATAACCCTTAATAAATATCTACTTTTCATAATTTTAACACAACTTTACAATATTTTCAATAAAAATTTATAATTATTTGTTGTTTTTTATCTTATTTACAACATCAATAAGAGATTTACGCTCATTATGACCAAAAATATATCCGCAGCCTGAAACAATAATAAAAAGAATTATAGGAATAAAAAACATTGGCGCGGCAACAGCATTAGGCGTTGTAATATTATTAAGAACAGTGATTGCAGGTTGAGCAAAATCTACGGTAAAAGCCGGATTGTACGGAACCATAAGTGATAGCACCGGTGAAAAAGATAAAAACATGAGATACAATATCATATAGACTCCATCAGCAATAACTCGATTTTGACCATCCCAGCCGTGGAACGTTAATAATAAGTAAATAATCGAAAGAATAATTGCAGGAAGCATTGCAACAAATCCTGCCGCAAACCCTTTGTACACCTTATATCTTTTATTCTTTGTATCTTCTTCGCCGTTAATCAGCGAACTGCTCCACGCTAAATAATAAATAAAAACAATAAAAACAAAGCCGATAATTATTTTGATAGCAAGTTCTATATTTGCGCTCAAACACATTATCATGGTAATAAACGCAACTAAACTTGTTGCAAAAAAAGTCAAAATCAACTTGCCGGAAAATTTCAAAAAGTTTTTCATAAAGCAACAACTCCATTTTCAGTAATAATTATATCCATTTTTATATCAGAATCTTTAACTAATATTCCGTCCGTTTGCTGACAAGAAAAGGCTACCCCAATTTTTAAACATGATTTATTTTTTAAAAAACGATCATAATAGCCTTTGCCAAAGCCGATTCTATTACAAAATTCATCATAAGCACACATCGGAACTATAACAGCATCAATCTCTCCCGAAAAGGGATTACCGATTGGTTCAGATATTCCATAAGAACCAATTACAAATTTTTCACTTTTTACCGCAACAAGATCGTTTTCTTCCACGCGCGGAAAAAGGAACTTTTTTTGACGAAGTTTTTTTAATTCAGAAACATCAACTTCACCATCAATGGGATTATACAGCATTATTATATTTTTATCTGTGATAATTTCTTGAATTTTACGACAAATTTTTTGTGAATATAACTTATGAACGTCTTTATCAAGTTTTTTTCTGGCATCTCGGCCATGTTTTCGTTTATTCAACATATACTTTTGGCACTCTTCCCGTTATAGAAAGCATTATTTCATAACTAATCGTTTCAGACCATTTTGCAAGATCATCCGCTGAAATCGATAGATCTTTTTGTTCTCCGATCAATATAACTTCATCACCAATTTTTGCTTCAGGAATGTTTGTTATATCAACCATCGTCATATCCATACATATTCTTCCGGTAATCGGAGCTTTTTTGCCGTTTACAAGAACGTATCCTCGGTTGGAAATAAGCCTTTTATATCCATCCCCATATCCAACGGGCAATACCGCAACCACCATATCACGGTCAGCCTCATAAGTGCAACCATATCCGATTTTTTCACCTTTATAAACTTTATTAACGGCAACAATTCCTGTTTTAAAAGAAAGTACGGGTTTTACACTAATAGTTTTCAACGTTTGCAAAGAAGGATAATATCCATATAAAATAATACCCGCACGCACCATATCAAAAGAAAGAGATGGATATTGTAAAATTGCACCGCTATTTGCACAATGAACAATAACATCATTAAAGCCAAACTCTTTTATCTGCATTACTGCTTTATCAAATTCTTTTGCCTGAACTTCCGTATATTCCTTACAGTCACTATCAGATAATGCAAAATGAGTAAACACGCCTTTCAAATTCACATAATCCGAATTTTGTATTTTATCAAGCAATGAATTTAACTCATCACCTGATCTAACACCTGTTCTGTGCATACCTGTTTCAATTTTAATATGAACGTTTGCTATCTTATTAACTTTTGAAGCATATTGTTCTATGCGCTCAATTTCCTCAACAGTACTAATACTTTGATCAACAAAAAAGTTGACACAAATATCTTCACTTAACAAAGGCAACGCACCTAAACATAATATTGGACACTTAATTCCTGCCTCACGAAGTTGTTGTGCTTCTTCCAAAGAAGCAGTTCCAAGATAATCGACACCTGCTTTTTCTAAGGCTTCAGCACACCGTACAAGTCCATGTCCATATGCATCAGCCTTAACAAGAGCAAGAACTTTTTTATTAACATGCATTTTTATCGCATTAAAATTATTAATAAGATTATTTAGATTTATAATACATTTTGTCGGTCTTGACTTTTTTATCACTCCATTTTAATTATTATAATACATTTTATAAAAAAAATAAAGCAAAAAC
>JAZULU010000219.1:0-3912 GCA_045603265.1 Clostridia bacterium | reverse complement strand
AAACCAAAGGAGGATTTAATAAATGAGCAAAATTCCTGAATTATTGACCACGTTAAGTGGTATCGAAGTAACAGACAAAGAAACCTGGGAAAATTTCCGCAGGGACGAAGTAAAAAGCCTTTGCGAGCGCTTTGAGTACGGCATCCGTGACATTGAAAAGCCTGATGACTTATATTTTAACGTTGAAAAGGTTTACGAAATCTACGGTATGACCTGCAAGGAAATAATCGGTGGATTCGGAAATTTCAAGTTCCCGTTCAAGTTATATCTTCCCAAAAATATTGATAAACCCGTTCCTGCATTTATATACGTTGCCCACGAAAACATTGAAAACAACATGGTTTTTGATGATAACGGCAATATGCGTTGGGAATCGGAAAACACCGATCTTCCCATAAAATACGTTACCGACAGAGGATATGCCATTGCAGTTATGCCTACTCGTGAGATCTATCGTGAATGGACCACACGTTCAGAATATAAGGTTGGCGTTTTTAAAGAAGTTAATGCACAGAGAACTAAATATTCCTGGGCATCAATATCCGCCTGGGCATGGGGCGTAAGCCGCGTGCTTGATTTCCTTGAAACCGAGCCGTTAGTTGACGAAACCCGCGTTGCAACAACAGGACATTCACGAAGTGGCAAGGCGGCTCTATGGGCGGCAGCAACTGATGAAAGAGTCTTTTTGGGCATCCCCAACAACTCAGGTTGCTGCGGTGCGGCGATTTTAAGAGGCAAAAAGGGTGAGCATGCTCACAAAATAAATATTTCTGACTGGTTCTGCCCTAAATTTAAAGAATTTAACCACAACGAGGATTTCTTACCATTGGATCAACACTTTGTATTATCCCTTGTTGCACCACGACATCTTTACGTTTGCGATTCCATTCTTGATGAATGGGCAGACCCCGATGCAGAACTTTTAGCCTGCAAACTTGCTTCCCCCGTTTGGGAACTTTACGGCAAAAAAGGTCTTGTTATGGATGACGAAACTCCCGTTTTAAACAAAGTTTATCAGGAGGGCACAGTTGCTTTCCACGTTAAAGAGGGCGATCACAGCCAGACCATGTTTGACTGGGAAAGCATCATCAACTATTTTGACAAAATAAGATAATTTATTGGAGGATAAAACTATGCCGAAATTATATAGACCTTACGATATTGACATTAAATCAACATATTATCACGAAAATCCTTTTCTTGACGTTGAAGTAACGGCTTCTTTCGTTCATGAAGAAACGGGCGAAAAAATCGTAATTCCCGGTTTCTGGAAAGGCGAAAATGTTTGGTGCGCACGTTTTGCACCTACAAAACTCGGCAGATGGAACTATATTATCGAAAGTAACGATGAATCCCTTAAAACCGCAGGCTCACTTACCGCCTGCAAAAATAACGGTGAAACAGAGATCGATCGCCGCGGATTCGTTCGTCTTTCTGATAAAGGCAGATATTTTGAATATGCTGACGGCACACCATTCTATTGGATAGGCGATACAAACTGGCAAGCGCCTGATATTCACAGACTTACAGAATGTAACTACCCCGGCTGTAATTGCGGAAGTATGTTCAGGCATCTTGTAGACAAGAGAAAAGCTCAGGGTTTTAATGGCTTCCAGACATATCCCTCCGCCGCTGATAATGACGGTGGCGGCGGAAAAATATATTTCTGGTGGAAAGAAAAATATAGTCTTATCGACCCCGAAGCCTTTAACAATAACTTTGACGTTAAGATGAATTATCTTCTTGAAAACGGCTTTACCGTTGCGTTAGGTATGGGCGTTCACTCGGCAACACCTGTAATGGGCACTGAGGCTCTTGTTAATTTCACAAAATATATGGTTGCAAGATACGCTTCCTACCCCGTTATTTGGATAACCGGTCAAGAAATCGATATCCCCTATCTTCGCAAAGAAGAAGATTTCCATGAAACTTGGCTTCGTTGTGCAGAAACCATTGCGAAATATGATGGCTATAACCGTCCTTTAGGCACTCACCTTTATTCACGCGATTTCTTTGCAGAGCGTTCCTGCTCACCTGAATATGAAAAGGCTCCCTGGCATCAGTGGTGGGCGCTTCAGGCAGGTCACAGACGCGACTGGACCAATCCTACACTTCGTCCCAAGAGCAAGTATCAGGGATATTGGGAAAATTCACAAAAGACCTGCATGGAAACAGAAGCATTCTATGAAGATCTTCGTTCAGAAGTTGACGGAACGAAGGATCAGAGCCGTTCAACTGGCTACGAATTAAGCCGTAGTTCCGCTTGGATGAGCAATCTTTGCGGTTGTGCAGGCTATACTTACGGTGCACACGGTGTTTGGGGTATGCGTTGGAGCAAGAATCCCAAAGACGGCGGCTGGAGCGGAGGCTACAATTCCGAGCCTTGGTTTATGGGCATTGAAAAGCCTTTTGCCAACGAATTGAAATACCTGGCATCATTCTTTAAAAATATTGATTTCACAAAACTTGTTCCCACCTTCTACGATACCACCTACGGTGAATTCTCCGATAAAGAGCGCGTAGTTATGGCAACACAAGGCAACGAACTTTACGCTATATATATGTACGGCAACGATGAATTTACCGGCAAAATAAAGAAACTTGATAAAAAAGCAACCTATAAGGCTTATTGGTACGACGTTCGCACCGGTGCTTATATTAAAATCGATGAATTTAAGGGCGTTACAACCTATCCCTTGCCTGCCCGCCCCGACAAAAACGACTGGGCATTGGTTATCACAAGCAAGGAACTTAATATTCCCTATGAGGGCGAATTCTATAAATCCGTTGCCCTTAAAAAGGCTGTTGGCACTCCCGTTGATTTTGCCGCATTTACTTCTTCAACGGACAACACAACAGATGTAGACAACATTCAGGAAGGCAAACTCTGGCGTCCCTTTGCGGCACACGCAAGCAATACAATAAATATTGATTTGGGCGAAGAAGTTGAACTTTCTTCCATCGAACTCTTATTTGAGAAAAATAAGACCGGTGAATATTCATACAGAATTGACGGCTTAAAGGATGATCGCGTTTACATTCTTTGCGACCGTTACAAAGATAGAGCAAAAAAGAAGAAAAATATCGAAAAACTTGAGGGCAAGTTCAGAAATATCAGAATCCTTTTCGTGTCCGAGCCTGCTTATATTAATGACGAAACCCGCCTTGTTGCAGGTATTGAAAAGATAACAATTTTCAAGGAGAACTAATTTATGGCAACATATTTTAAAGTAGATACCAACAAATCACCAATATCATACACCGTTGGCGAAGAAATTATATTTACAATCACCGTAAGAAGCCACAAAGAAGGTTTTAACGAATGTAGAAAAATCAAGTGGGAAATTTTGCAGGATGACGGTAATAACAAATCAGGCGAAGATTTTGTTTTAGTCGGCAAAGAGTCTTTCACACTAAAAACAAGCCTTTCACGCCCCGGTTTTGTGCATCTTATTTTAACTGCATTAAACCCCGATGGCAGTGTAAATAATAATATTGATATTATCCACGCAGGCGCTGGTGCTGACATTGAAAAAATAGGCTATCACGGAAATATTCCTGATGATTTTGATGAATACTGGGGCAAAATTGAAAAGATGATTGAAAGCTTTAACCCTGAAATCGTTATGAAAGTTCCATACACAAAGGACGTGCCCGATTACTGCGATTGCTATGACGTTAAAATTTCAACCCCCGTAGGATGCGTTGCGTCAGGGTATCTTTCTATACCTAAAGAAGACGGAGCATACCCAATCGAAATTTCATTTATGGGATACGGCATTAATGGCGCAATCGCAAGTTTCGGAAAAAGTGCAATTCGCTTATGCGTTAATGCATTAGGCATCGAAAACGGCCTTACGCGCGAGGAAATTTTGCAAAAACACCCTGAACTTAACAACTACGGCTTTGATA
>JAZULU010000218.1:0-9435 GCA_045603265.1 Clostridia bacterium | reverse complement strand
TTTATTTTCTTTTTTTTCATAAAAATCACTCCTTAAAATTTCTCTTTATATTTTCCCAAAAATGTGATATAATTATACAAAAGAATTTTTTAAGGTGATTTTATGGAACAGAAAAAAATCAGCGAACTTAAAGCAGGCGATAGTTTTGAAGGCTTCCTTTTAGTAAGGAACTTTACCGTTAAAACCGGCTCAACCGGCAAAAACTACGTTGATCTTGTTCTTGCCGACAGCGAAAACGAAATAAACGGCAAGGTATGGAACTATATTGAAGAACAGTTTAAGGACTATAAACCTCACATTTTAGTAAAGATCCGCGGTAATATTACCGAGTGGAACAATTCTTTGCAACTGCGCATTGAAAAGATCCGCATTGCCAACGAAACCGATCCCGTCACCATTGACGATTTTGTGCCATCTGCGCCCATTAATCCTGACGATATGTTTAATACTATCATTTCTTACATCCAGCGCATCGAGAAAAAGGATCTAAGGGACATTGTAACTTATATAATTAAGGAACGCAGGCAGAAACTTATGTATTATCCTGCGGCACAGGTAAACCACCACTCCGTTCGTGGCGGACTTCTTTATCACACCACCACCATGCTTAAATCTGCTGAGGCTCTTGCAAAAGTCTACACCGAACTTGATACCGACTGGCTTTTTGCAGGCGTGATCGTTCACGATATTGAAAAAACTGAGGAAATGGCATCTTCCGAACTTGGTCTTGTTTCCGATTACACCATGAAAGGTCATCTTTTAGGCCACATAGTTCAAGGACCGCTTCTTGTTGCTGAGGCAGGCAAGGCAGTTTGCGCCGCCGAAGAAACTATAGTACTTCTTCAGCACATGCTCATTTCACATCATTATGAGCCCGAGTACGGCTCGCCTAAGCGCCCCATGTTTGCCGAAGCCGAGATTTTACACTATCTTGATATGATCGATGCCAGAATGTACGATTTCCGCAAAGCCCTTGCTGAAGTTGAGGAAGGCGGTTTTTCCGATAAACAGTTTTTGTTGAACGGTCGCCGTCTTTATAAGAAATCATCAAAATAAAAACATAAATTTGTCCCTCCCCGAATAGTTTCTTTACGGGAGGGATTTTTTTATGGAAATTGAAAAAGCCTATAAAGCGTGGCAGCAGGCAATAAATATATTCAATAATGCCGTCGAAAAGGATGAGGTCGACTTTGCCATATATAACCTTGAAGCCAAGCGCAAGCAATATGTGCGCCTTCTTAACTGTGCTAAAAAGGAAGAAAAAGAGGAAGAAGACGATTTTTAATAGCCAAAAAACTTGATAAAATATGTTTCAGAAAAGGTAAAGTAAAAAAAAGAAGGGTGGAAACACCCTTCTTTTTATTAACAACCGCAATCGTTACCGCCGCAAGAATTGTTGTTGCCGCCGCAGCAGCAAAGGATAAGAATAAGAATGATGATCCATGAGCAGTTGTCGCCGCCAAATGAGCAACCTCCGCCGCATGAGTTATTGCCGCCACAGCAGAAAAGAAGGATCAATAAAATGATGATCCATGTACAATCGTTGCAGCCGCAGTCGTTACCTGAAAAGAATTTACCCATATTATATACTCCTTTATAAAAGAATTTCTTGTAAGTCGTGCTTACAGTTTATAATATGTTTTCTTCAAAAAATGTGTTACTTTTTAATTTTTTGGCATATATTTTAAAGAAAAATAAGAAAAAGGAGTTTTTTTATGTCCTGTAACAATCTTTTTTCAACCAATGAAAATTCAAACTTACCTTTTATTCTGGTGCTTTTTCTGATTTTAAACAACAATACTTGTAACGATAATGACCTCTGGTTCATAATTTTACTTGTTCTGCTGTTGTGTAACGGAAACTGTAATAATTGCAACAACTGCATGAACGACTGTATAAATAACTGTGTAAACAACTGTAATTTGAACAGCAATACCAACAACTGTAATTGTAATTGTAATTGCAATAGTAATTGCAATCCTTGCTCATGTTGCTAAATACATAATAAATTAAATTTACATCAAATACCGTTGCGTCAATTTGAAAGATGATGTATAATAACTCCGTGAGGTGATTTTCATGGAACTTTTACAATTACGTTATTTTTACGAATCGGCAAAAACGGGAAGTTTCAATAAAACGGCAGAAAAATTCGGCGTGCCTTTAACCAGCGTTTCCGCATCCATAAAAAGATTGGAAAAGGAACTGGGAAGCACGCTTTTTGACCGTCAGGCAAACCGCGTTGTGTTAAATGCCAACGGCAAGCGATTTAAGGAATCTCTTTCAACGGTATTTTTTCACCTTGATTCTGCCATTGATAATCTGCGCTCAGGCGATATGCGCGAAATCAAGATTTTCGTGCGCAGTACAAGGCGCAGGGTTTCCGATATGATCATCGAATTTAACCAAAAATTCCCTGAGGTTTCCTTTAAAACTACTTTCAATTTTAATGAAACCAACTTCACCGATTACGATATTATCATCGATGAGGAAAATGACAGTTATTTTGAATATGAGCGTTTTGAACTTTTCAGTATGCCCGTAAAACTTATGTGCGCAAAGGATAACCCCCTTGCAAACAAAAAACTCACTTTAAGCGACCTTAAAAACGAGAAATTTGCCTCCATCGGTGAGGGCAGTAATATGCACCGAATTTTATTATCTGCCTGCAAAAGCGCAGGTTTTATGCCCGATATCTCCATCGTCTGCAATGATATTGAGTGTTACGATAAGTTTATCGCCAAAGGTCTTGGCATCGCCATGGGCACTGAGCGTAACCATCCCGATATCGCCTATCTTGACGTTGAAGATTTTGTAACTCAATATAACGTCTATGCTTACTATAAAAAGGATGCGTATTATGGTAACGTTAAAAGTTTCATCGACTTTTTGAGGAAATAGCACGAGAAATCTTCACAACTTCGGGTTGTGCAAGGGATAAAAGCTCAATCATTTACCGTTTTGTTCGATGTAATTCATCGCCCCAAAAGCCTTCCCTTGTGAGGGAAGGTGGCACACGTAAGTGTGACGGAAGGGTAGTCATATAAAAACGCGAAGCATACCGCAATCAATACGTAACGGAGTGAAGTATTGCATATCATCACGCGATAGCGTGTATATCATCAAACCGAAGGTTTGTATATCATCAATGCGAGAGCATTGCATAAACTCCCTGTACTATTTAGGATAGTATAAAAAATAAGGGCGAACCCATTGGGTTCGCCTGTTTTTTATAATTCATTATCATCAGGACTTAAGTAGTCAAGATTATCAAGACATTTGCCTGCACCTATTGCAACACATGAAACTGAATCGTCAGCAACGTAGCAGTTTACCCCAAAAGTTGAGGAAATAAGTTTGTCAAGACCGATCATCTGTGCGCCGCCGCCGGTAAGTACGATACCGCTTTCAATAATATCTGCGGCAAGTTCAGGCGGTGCTTCGTCAAGCACTTTATGTATCTCTGCTAAAATTCTGTCAAAGGAATCCTGCAATGCTTCGTAAATTTCTTCAGAAGATACTTCAATGCTTTTGGGAAGACCCGTCAAAAGATTTCGGCCCATAACCTCACTTGTTAAAGGCTCACTTCTTGGCCAGGCGGTGCCGATATTTATTTTCAACATTTCGGCAGTGCGCTCACCAATAAGCAGATTATGTTTTTTACGCATATATTTAACTATATCGTCATCCATCTTGTTGCCTGCAACCTTAATTGAGGTGCTTATAACGCTTGAGCCCAACGAAAGCAGTGCAATATCCGTTGTACCGCCGCCGATATCAACTATAAGCGTGCCGTGCGGCTGATCTATATCAATATTTGCGCCGATTGCCGCCGCACGAGGCTCTTCCATAATGTACGAGCATTTTGCACCAAGCCTTTGTGCCGCGCCTAAAACTGAACGTTGTTCAACGTCAGTAACGCCTGAGGGTACGCACATAATAATTCTTGGGCGGAAAATGCCTTTTCTGGGCAACGCCTTTTTCATAAAAAGTTCAAGCATATCTTGTGTAATATCGCAATCGGAAATAACACCGTCCTTTAAAGGGCGAACAACGGAAATGCTTTCAGGTGCACGGCCTAACATTCTCTGTGCTTCAAAGCCAACACCCTGAACTTTTCCCGTTTCCGTATCAACGGCAACAACGCTGGGCTCGCGAAGTACGATGCCCTTGCCCTTAACGTATATAAGAACTGTTGCTGTGCCAAGATCGATGGCGATATCCTGTCTTTTAAATAAGTTCATTATAACCTCGGAAAAATCAAATTTTTCATATTCAGATTTATTGTACCATAAAACTGTAATAAATTCAAGTTAAATATATTCATAAAATGTGATAGAATATTCAAAAATCGTTGACGAATTTTCTGTAAACATTATAATATAAGTATTAAATCAAATTGGAGTAGTATATGTTTAAAGAATTAAATGAATTGCTTGAAGCCTATAAGGAGCGCGATCCTGCAGCACGAAGCAAAATAAGCATTTTCTTATTATACCCCGGTGTGCGCGCTGTGATCGACCACAGAATCGCCCATTGGTTTTATAAAAAAGGGCATTTTTATATTGCCCGAAGCATTTCCCAGAAATCAAGAAAGAGAACGGGAATTGAAATTCACCCCGGTGCAACCATTGGCAAGCGTCTTGTTATTGACCACGGCATGGGCATCGTTATCGGTGAAACCACTATCATTGGGGACGATTGTCTTTTATATCAGGGTGTAACCTTAGGTGGCTCAGGCAAGGAAAAGGGCAAACGTCACCCCACCTTAGGCAATAACGTTTTAGTTGGCGCAGGCGCAAAAGTTTTAGGCTCATTTACCGTTGGTGATAATGCCCGAATTGCCGCCAATGCCGTAGTTTTAAACGAAATTCCCGAAAATGCCACCGCAGTTGGCGTACCTGCAAAGGTCGTTCGCGTTAAAGGTGAAAAGGTTGATATTCTTGACCACGTTCACGTACCCGATCCCGTTCAGCAGGCTATTAAGAAAATTAATGATCGCATTGATCAGTTGGAAGGTAAATAAATGTATAAGATCGTTACTAAAAAAGAACTTAATCCAACCGTAACTTTTATGAGTATCCTTGCACCCCGCGTTGCCAAAAAGGCAGAAGCTGGGCAGTTCATAATTCTTCGCGTTGATGAAACCGGCGAAAGAATTCCCTTAACTGTCGCAGGCTATGATAGGGAAAAGGGAACGGTTGATATAATATTCCAGGTAGTTGGCGCTACAACGGAAAAGTTAAACCACAAAACCGAAGGCGAATTTATTTCTGATTTTGCAGGACCTTTAGGCAGAAAGACCGAACTTGACGGCTTAAAAGAAGCAGTTATCGTCGGTGGCGGTGTAGGCTGTGCCATCGCACTTCCCATTGCCCGCGCATTAAAGGAAAAAGGTGTTACCGTTCACTCGGTAATCGGTTTTAGAAATAAAGATCTTGTTATCTTAGAAGATGAATTTAAAGAAGCATCAACCACCCTTACCGTTGTTACCGATGACGGCTCATACGGCAAAAAAGGCGTGGTTACTGAGCCTTTAAAGGAAATTTTGGAAAATAATCAAAACGTTCAGGAAGTTTTTGCAATCGGACCGTTAATTATGATGAAGTTCGTTACAAAAACCGCAAAGCCCTTTGGCGTTAAATGTACCGTTTCCATGAATCCCATTATGATCGACGGAACGGGTATGTGCGGTGGTTGCCGTCTTACCGTTGGCGGAAAAACCAAGTTCGCCTGCGTTGACGGTCCCGATTTTGACGGTTATCTTGTTGATTTTGACGAGGCAATGTCCCGTTCAAGTATGTATAAAGATTTTGAACGCCACGCACACGAAGAAACTTGCAATCTTTTTAAGGGGGCAGAAAAATAATGGATATCAATAAGAAAAATATTATGCCCACTCAGGATGCCAAAAAGCGCGCCAAGAACTTTTTGGAAGTTGCTTTAGGCTATTCTGAAGAAACTGCACTTTCTGAGGCTGCCCGTTGCCTTAACTGTAAAAATATGCCTTGCGTTGAAGGCTGTCCCGTAAAAATAAACATTCCTGCCTTTATCAAAAAAGTTAAGGAATGTCAGTTTGAAGAAGCATATCAGATTATCAGTGAATCTTCCAGTTTACCTGCCGTCTGCGGCCGCGTTTGTCCCCAGGAAAAGCAATGCGAATCAAAATGTATCCGCGGTATAAAAGGTGAGCCCGTCGGCATTGGCAGACTTGAGCGTTTCGTTGCCGATTGGCATAACGACCACGGCTCAAACGTTGTTCCGCCCCAAAAAAACGGACACAAGGTTGCCGTTGTAGGCTCAGGCCCTGCAGGTCTTACCTGCGCAGGCACATTAGCCAAAAAGGGCTATGAAGTTACCGTTTTTGAAGCACTTCACGTTGCAGGCGGTGTGCTCGTTTATGGAATCCCTGAATTTAGACTTCCCAAAAACATCGTTGAAAAAGAAGTTGATACCCTTAAAAAACTGGGTGTTAAAATTGAAACAAACGTTATTATCGGCAAAACTCTCACCGTTGATGAACTTTTTGAAGAAGGCTTTGAGTATGTTTTCATCGGCTCAGGCGCAGGACTTCCGCGCTTTATGGGCATTGAGGGCGAAAGTCTTAAAGGCGTTTATTCAGCCAACGAGTTTTTAACAAGAACAAATTTGATGAAAGCATATCTTGAAGATTCTTCAACGCCCATCAAAAAAGGCGGTAAGGTGGTAGTTGTAGGCGGCGGAAACGTTGCCATGGATGCCGCCCGCAGTGCTCTTCGTTTAGGTGCTGAAAAAGTATACATCGTTTACCGTCGTTCATTAAATGAACTTCCTGCCCGTAAGGAAGAAGTTGAACACGCCATGGAAGAGGGTATTGAGTTTATGCTTCTTAATAACCCCACAAAAATTATCGGCGATGAATCGGGTAACGTATGCAAAATGGAATGTATTAAAATGGAACTTGGCGAGCCTGATGAACGTGGCAGAAGAAGTCCCGTTGAAATTCCCGATAGCCATTTTATTCTTGATGTTGATACCGTTATCATGGCCATCGGAACTTCACCTAACCCCTTAATTAAGGATACCACCGCCGAACTTTCCGTAAACTCACGCGGCTGCATAATTGCCGATGAGTTTGGTAAAACGTCTAAATCCTTCGTTTACGCAGGTGGCGATGCTGTTACCGGTGCTGCAACGGTAATTTTAGCGATGGGCGCTGGCAAGACCGCCGCCGAGTCAATTATCAGCGAGCACGAGAAATCTCCGCAATACTGTGTTGCGGAAACCATAAAAGCGTAGTCATTTACCGTTTTGTAAACTCCTACGCTTTTAGAACTCCGCGCCTTGTCTTGCGAATTTTCTCGCACTCTTTAGTTCGTGGTTTAATCGCACTCTTTAGTTCGTGGTTTTCTCGTACTCTTTAGTTCGTGGTTTAATCGCACTCTTTGGTTCGTGGTTTAATCGCTCGAAAATAAACAACAAGACTCCGAAAATTCGGAGTCTTTTTTATTGCCGTAAGGCAAATACCACTTATTCCGGCAACTGATATCTTGTATTTCTAAACTCACTGGGCGTCATGTTTGTTTCTTTTTTAAACTGAAAGTTAAAATAGGCTTGTGAAGAAAAACCGCAGTTTTCGCTGATCTCAAAGAAAGTCATGTCGCTTGTAAGCAAAAGTTTTTTTGCGTTTTTCAGGCGGATCTTCAACAAATATTCCCTTGGTGTGATACCGTAAAATTCCTTAAACTTTTTGTGGAAATAGGTGGGGCTTAAGTTTATTTCTTTTGCAATATCTATAAGGTCGATATTTTTCTCAAAATTATTTTCAATAAAGCGCACCGCATTTTCGATGGATTCATCTTTAGAAAGGTCCTTTTTAAAAAGCACCGTCTTAATTAAACTTATAACTTCCGCTTCAAGGTCAAGACGACTGTTTATATCATTTGAATTGTAAAGGTCGATGATTTTTAAAAACTGTTCGCTTAAATAAAAATTCTGGAAACTTTCAAATGTTTCAAAATCCTTTATGATCTCCAAAAACCTTTCATCGGGCATAAAGTGAATATAAAAGCATGAAAAATTTCCCACGCTGTAACGCTTGGTGTTGGGCGTAATAAAAAGGGTAAGTCCCCGCTTGTGGGGAATCTTTTTGCCATTTAAAACTGCCGTTCCCGAACTTGAAAGAAAGAACTCCAATTCATAGTATTGAGTGACCCGTAACGGCGTTTCTTTCATATCCTTATATCGTTCGCGACTGTCAAAAATACCCGTTGCAAAAATATTAAGCATTTTTTATACCTCAAGATTTCTAAAATACTTTATTAGATTATACCGCATTTTTAGTATATAAGCAATAAGAAATTAAAAAAGCCCTCCGTTTTACGGAAGGCTCAGAGCACTGATAAACCCTTACAAACATAATGCAGTGCAATTTTTTGCAGGGCATTATTTCCTGTGTTGCGCGAGCTATAATTGCTCAGTTACTTACGCTTGTGTAAGCGCCTTCACAATTAAACACGCGCGCCTTGGCTTGCAAGGGTTTCTCGAACTCTGTCAGTCTGCTGACTTTGTCAGCAGACTGAGCCCTCCGTTTTACGGAAGGCTTTAAATTTATTAACCTCTCAAACTTGCGCCAAAGCGATATTCAAGTGAACGAACTATCTTATCAAAAGCCTTTTGTGCTTCTTCGGCTTTTAATGTGCGCTCGGGATTAAGCATTGTAATGGAGAAAGCAACGCTCATCTTGTTTTCGCCCAAAGATTCGCTCTTATAAATATCAAAGAGTTTAACTTCCTTAACAAGTTGTCCGCCTGCTGACTTAATAGCATCAAGCATAGGTCCGATCTCCTGGGACGTATCAACAAGCACCGCAAGGTCGCGCTCAATGGCAGGATATTTGGGAAGCGGAGCATAAAGCACCTTTGAGTTTGCAATAGCAAAAACGTTTGCAAGGTCTAACTGTGCGATCAACGGACGGCCCTCAATATCAAACTTATTAGCAACGTCGGGATGAATTTCGCCCATATAACCTAAAACGTTGTTGCCCTGCATAATAACTGCCTGACGGCCGGGGTGCATATAAGGCTCATCGCTTTTAGCATAGGTTGCCTTAATGTTGAAACGCTTAAAGATTGTTTCAACCATTGCTTTTAAGGTGAAGAAATCTTCATTTTCGCCCATAACACCGATAGCAAGTGCCTTTCTTTCTTCAGGCTGTTCAGTAACGGGAATTTCCTTGGGAATGAAAAGTTTTGAGATCTCAAATAAGCGCATATCGCTGGTGCCCTTATTAAAGTTTGTAGCCATAACGGTAAGCATGCTTGAGAAAAGTTGTGTACGCATTATGGAATAATCTTCGCCCAAAGGATTTATAAGTTTAACGGTGTTTTCCGAAGAAATACCAAGCATATCATAGGCCTTCTGTGAGATAAATGAGTAAGTTGCGATCTCATTTGC
>JAZULU010000217.1:0-12362 GCA_045603265.1 Clostridia bacterium | reverse complement strand
CCCACCCGCAAGGGTGGATTTAGTTGAAAACGACAGGTTCCTGTCGGAATCTGTCGTTTTCTGGTGGAGAGAGATGGATTCGAACCATCGAAGTCGAAGACGTCAGATTTACAGTCTGATCCCTTTGGCCGCTCGGGAATCTCTCCATTTATGGAGCTGGTGATGGGACTCGAACCCGCGACCTGCTGATTACAAATCAGCTGCTCTACCAATTGAGCTACACCAGCATTATGTGGTGCCTTGGGGCGGAATCGAACCACCGACACGGGGATTTTCAGTCCCCTGCTCTACCGACTGAGCTACCAAGGCATTTTGTTAGGCTGTTTGCAACTGGTGGGCCTTCAGGGACTCGAACCCCGGACCAATCGGTTATGAGCCGACCGCTCTGACCAGCTGAGCTAAAAGCCCAATAAAAATGGTGACGCCTACGGGAATCGAACCCGTGTTACCGCCGTGAAAGGGCGATGTCTTAACCGCTTGACCAAGGCGCCATAAAGCAAACAACCAACAGTTCTGTTAAGCACCAGAGCTGCTTTGCTTTTCAAGCAGAACTTCTCTTGATTACTTGCCTATTATACTTTAAAGACCATTTCTTGTCAACCACTTTTTTCACTTTTTTCGAAAAAAATTATAAAGATTACATTCTATGTTTCCATTATAAAATCTTCGGGTCTTTTCTGCCTTAATTTTGGCGTATTTTTCGAGATTTTTATATCCGCTTAAAACATATCTATTCCATGAAGAATAGTTTTTAAGCATCTGCCCTATTTCAACGCAAAGGGATTGCATATACTTTTCATCACCCAAACGTTCTCCGTAAGGAGGATTTGTTATCATGATACCCCTATCTTTTTGAGGGGTTGTATCCCCTGCACTTGAAACAGAAAAAGTTATAACCTTATCAACGCCTGCGCGCTTTGCATGGAAGCGTGCCATATCAACCATTTCGGGTAAAATATCCGAACAATATATATTTACGGGAATATCCAATACTTTATTTTTTGCTTTGTTGCGCGCATTGTCAAAAATCTTTTTATCAAAATTTTTGAAATTTTCGCACACAAATTCACGATTCATACCCGGTGCAATATTAAGCGCCGTCATGGCTGCTTCAATGGGTAAAGTTCCCGAACCGCAAAAAGGATCGCAAAAGGCACCTTCCCCCCTGAATCCTGAAATCTCAATTAAGCCCGAAGCAAAAGTTTCCCTCAAAGGTGCTGTGGCATTTTTTACCCTATATCCACGTTTATGAAGGCCTGCACCGCAACAATCAAGGGCAACTGTTACTTTATCTTTATGTATATGAACATCAATAGGATATTCTGCGCCGTTTTCAGGGAACTTGTCCTTTTTAATCTTACGTTGAAGTGATTTTATAATAGCCATTTTTGTAATGCGCTGTGTATCGGGAACACTCATAAGTTTTGAGCGTGCACACTTGGCGCTTACGTTTATTTTTCCATTAGGTGCAATAATATCTGCCCAATTAATTTTTACAATATTATCAAAAAGATCATCGAAAGAATAGGCATCAAAAGATGCTATCTCCAAATAAATTCTATCTCCTGCCCTTACATTTACCAAAGCAAGAGCCAAAGAATCTTGATCCCCATTAAAATACACCTTGCCTTCTGTTGTACCCGACGTTTCAATACCCAGTCGCTCAAGTTGATTTTTAACAGGTTTTTCCATTGAAAAAGGTGTTGTTACAAAGAATTTCATCCTTCAAATCCGCCGGAATGTATCATTTCGTAATATTCATCGCCATCGAATTCTCTTTCGCGCTTTGTTTCACCGCCAAGCGCCTCAATAGCATCGCAGATCTCAACGTAATCAATATAGTTAATGCCCTCAGCATTTTCAGCAATTTTAAGAATGGGAAGGCACTTGTCATCACCATAAAAAGACATCATGCCTGCGATTATTCCGCGATTAACCGATTCATTCATAAGTTCAATAAGTTTATCTGCAAGACCCTCTACTTTAGGCTCGCTATACACAAGAACGTAAATAAGTTTTTCCTTTACATCAATATCACGTTCATCATTGTATGCCTCTAAGATCTCTTTTTGAGCCTCAACACCTGAATATTTAAGTGCTTCAGCAGCGGCCTCGGCAAGTTCTTCGCTTTCACTTAAGCAAAGAAGATTTATGTTTTCGCGAATCGGCAACATTGAACCCATATCGGAAAGAATATTCATAAGCATTACGCGGTCATTATCGCTTCTTTCCTCAAGGAAAAGTTCATAAACCGCTTTTTCGCACGAAATATCTTCCGTGATCTTATCAATTAAAATATCGGGAACGTTTATATCCTCATCAAGATATGCACCAAGCATTTTTACAAGTTCTGACGACTCAACATCATCAAAATACTTGATCGCTTTTTCCGCCCATTTCTGATAAGCCTCAGGAATAAGAGCCTCAATATCTTCGGCTTTTTTGCCCTCTTTAAGAAGTTTATCTGCCCATGAATCCATATACTCATTAAACTGAGCATCAAAATCAATTAACTGTTTCATTGTTTTCCTCTTTCAAAAAAATTGTTTATAACTCTTTCAATTTCAGGTGTAAATTCTACGATATCAGACCCTGTATTTAGGTACACCGTATTTCCATCAAAAACTTTTGATGCTGCCCGTGCCCTTAAAATAAGATTATTTTTGGGATTTATCGCAGCACGACGAAGTTCAAAGCGAGTAAAATCATCATTTTTATCAAGGCTTTCAATTATTCTTGTGCCAATTTCAATATCGGCGAATCTAAGATAATCAACGGCCTCAAAAACTTGGCTTGAATTTAAATATCCTGAACTTATTCTATCAAGAATCTTTTGTTCGCAATCGCCTTCGTATTTTAACATATATGAATGTTTTTTCTGCCCTATCTCACCAAAAAAATAACTTGCCGGACCTCTACCGCCATCGCTTGCTATTACCTTGGCGGTAATATCTTTTGCGTGATCAATATTGCCAACTTTTTCACAAGCAACGGCAAATCCAAATGCGATATTTTGATCTCCGCTTTCCTTGGAATATAATTCACGATAAACTGTATATGCAACGTCATCATCATCAAGTTCTGACAAATTGTACGCCAATGCAAAAAGTTCGGAGGTTGTATAATCATCAACAAATCTGAAACGCTCTGCATTACGCTTTACATATTTTTTATCGCCAATCTCAGCCCCAAGCATAATAGCAACACCCAATAAAGAAACCGATACATTACCTGCTTCAAATTCTTCTTCAACACGATTTATTGCACCTTTTATGTTTTGTTCCTTAATTAATTCGCTTACATCTTTCATACATAAGAGTGTTTCATAATTAAGAAAAGGCGCATCGGTCATGCCGTTTGGTAAAAGCATCGTAACTGCATTTGATGATGCATCATATTTTTCAATGGTATATTTTTGCCTTAAATCATTTAAAAATGCTTCAGCGTCTTTTGAATTGGCACCATCGGGATTATGCTTTAAACATCTTTCAAGCATCTGGGCACAACCTTCAACGCATCCTGCGCCGCCAAAGGCTTCCGCAGCAAGAAAATACAACGTATCAAGTTTCGTTTCATTTCCTTCGCCCAGAATCCCGTAACAGTAAGTAAGCGCAGAAACATAATCACCATTTTGATTTAGAGAATATATAAGTTCAATTACATTTTCAATATCATCCGGTGCCATCAAATGCACTCTTGAAAAGCACTCTACTGCCCCTGAATAATTACTCTCGTAAAGATATCTGCTTCCACGCTTTTTTAAGCCCGTTGCAATATTTGCCATATCAAAGTCCTTTAGCTAAATTTTTAAGTTCATCACTTTTAAACACATATTTTTTATTGCAGAAGCGACAACAGATTTCCGTATTTTCCTCCTCATAAGCAAGAGAGAGGAGTTCATTTTTACCAAGAGAAATAAGTGCCTGCTCGAACCTATCTCTTGAACAGTCGCAATTATATTTAAGGGAAACTGTTTCAAGGGGTTTAACACCTACATCCCAAAAATTATCAAAAGCAAGTTCTTCAAGAGATAAATGATAATTAAGTTTTTTTAAAAGATCATTCATTGAACCGATCTTCTGATCAATGGCATCAAGTGCCTCTTTTGTACAGCCGGGAAGCGGTAATACCATTATACCTCCACAAGTAAATTTATCTTCATACTCCCCTGCATCAAGAGCAACCGCTGCAGGTTGCTGCTCGCTTGTAACAAGATATGCGGCAAAATCACGAGTAATATCCCCCGAAACAAGTTTGCACATTCCAACATAGGGCTCTTTTCCTAAAGGGTTATCCCTTACTACTGTCATCTGCCCGTCATTTCCCACAAGTGAGGATATCTTGATTTCATTTGAAGGAATATCTGCCTTTGGATTATCTGCGCAAGCCTTTACATTGCCTGCGTTATCGGCTGTTACAAGAATCTTTCCTGCAGGTCCGCCACCGTTGACTATTACGGTTAATTTTTCACTTTCACTTTTATTCCTTTGCGAAAGCATAGCACCGGCACAGATCAATCTGCCCAATGCACAAGCAACACCATTAGAAAGACCTAAAAGTTCTTTAGCGGTTTTTGCAGTTTCGCTTGCATTTATAATAAGCATTTGTGCCTGACCGTCAAACACCAACGCATGAAGTATCTGATCTTCCATAATTTCATCCTTAATTTATATTTTTTCAGCGCAGAAAGTTATGCGCATTGTATCGTCTTTCACTATTTCATCAGTATAATTATCGGTAACTTTAAGAATTTTAAACCCACATTCTTCAAGCCATAAAGAAATTTCTTCTACAGAATGGGCCCTTTGAACATGTTTTTCATCAAAACGGAAATAATGTTCATCGTCTTCAGCAACAAAAAACGTTATATCCATATTGATCCGTTTATCTTCCATACTGTTTCGCCAGATATAAGTAACGTCATCAGCATCTTCGGAATAAAGTTGATCTGCCATTGAATTAAGTTTATACTCGCTACTGATATCAAAGATAAATTTTCCGCCTGCTTTTATGTTTTTATAAACACTTAAAAACGCCTGTTTTACTTTTTCAGGCGTAATTAAATAGTTTATTCCATCACAGACGCAAATTGCACCGTCAACGGGCTTGTGCAACGAAAAATCACACATATCACCGTTTACAAACCGAGCCGTCCTACCTTTTTTTATAAGTTTCTGCCTTGCAATATCAAGCATATCGTCAGAAATATCTACTGCCGTTATATCATAGTATGCCGAAAGAAGTTCTGTTATACTTCCCGTACCGCAACCAAGTTCAAGAATATTTTGCGCATTTTTTAAGTTCTTGCGTAAAAACTCCGCCCATGAAGCGTATGGCATGTCGTACATAAGGGAATCGTAGACAAGTGCTATTTCACCGTACTGCATAATAACTCCTTAATCAAGAGGCGCCATACCCTTGCGTCTGTCTTCAGGGGCATTGACGTATTTATCAAAAAGGAAATCGGAAAGTATCATATTGGCAAGACATGCAAATGAAACTCCGATAGACATTGCAACTGCTAAAAGAACTTGTTCAAGCAATACGCACAAATACATAAGCAATGCATAAACAATAAATGCAACAATCGTTCTTGGGAACTGCGCAAGCATATAAATTATGGAGTTTTTAAGAATTTGCGTAACTTTAAGATTATATGTTACAAGTTGCGGAAACTGATATATGCTTGACATATAGTACAGTGCAAGCAAAAAGATCAGTACAAAGGAAACATATTTTAATATAGGATAAGTTTCCATATTCATGTGGCAAACAAGAAGCCACCAGAACCCTGCATAAAAAAGTGCAGCATTAAAGAAATTCAAAAATGCAGACTGTTTCCAACTTCTTTTAAATTCTTTCCAAAAATGTTCGCCTACAGTAGCACGTCTGTTCCAGATCCAGTTTCTTAAACAGTAGTACAGACCTGCTTGAGCAGGACCCATAATCGTATAAAGAGGGATACAGCCGCCAAAAAGAAGCAACCATATTTCTGTCTGTGATACTGTTTTAAGTGCTTCCTGCTTATCCATTTGTGTAAATATAAACCAAACAAACATTACCCACAACATAAGGGGTATTGCAAACAAGGCAAGAAGTAAGTTTGCCGCTACCATACCGCCAAAGCGAAGTTTAATAACGTCAAAATACTGTTCTATTCTTGTTTTGGGCAGATCTTTTGCGGTAAAATCCTCTTTATTGGGATTACCTATAAAGATCTTATCGTACCATTTTCCCATAAATTACCTCAAATTAAATCAATCGTCACCATCAAGGTCATCTTTTGCTGCAGGTGCAGTGTTGCCTTGAATCGCTTCCCTGAGTTTTTCTTCAACTTCTTCCATTACCTCAGGATGTGAAAGGAGGAATTCTTTGGCATTTTCCTTGCCCTGACCTATGCGATCGCCGTTATAAGAGAACCATGAGCCGCTTTTTTCAATAATGCCTGACTCAATGGCAAAATCCATAATTGAACTTTCACGGGAAATACCTTTACCGAAAAGCATGTCCACCTCAGCAGTTTTAAAGGGAGGTGCAACTTTATTCTTAACAACCTTAATCTTACACTTATTACCGATAAGTTCACTGCCGTTTTTAATAGCCTCACCTTTTCTGATATCAATACGAACAGATGCAAAGAATTTAAGTGCTTTACCGCCCGTTGTTGTTTCAGGGTTACCATAGATAACGCCGATCTTATCACGAAGTTGGTTAATAAATATAACTGCAGTATTTGATTTGCCGACAACTGCGGTGATCTTTCTTAAAGCGCGACTCATAAGTCTTGCCTGAAGACCCATTGTTGCAGTTTCCATATCGCCTTCAATCTCTGCCTTAGGTGTAAGTGCGGCAACAGAGTCAATAACAATAAGATCAACTGCATTTGAACGTGCAAGAGCTTCGCATATGTCAAGTGCCTGCTCCCCTGTATCAGGCTGTGAAACATAAAGATTATCAATATCAACGCCTAAAACTTTTGCATACTGAGGATCAAGTGCATGTTCAGCATCAATAAATGCGGCAATACCGCCGTTTTTCTGTGCCTGAGCAATAATATGAAGTGTAAGAGTTGTTTTACCTGATGATTCAGGACCGTAAATTTCAGTAATTCTTCCCTTTGGAATTCCGCCTGCACCAAGCGCAGAGTCTATCTGGATAAATCCGGTAGGAATAACCTGAACGTTTATTTTATCTGCAGAGTCGCCAAGTTTCATAACTGCACCTTTTCCGAATTGCTTTTCAATTCCCTGAAGTGCAGTTTTAAGTGCTTTTTGTTTTTCTTCCATAACATCAACAATTTCTGTTTCAGTTGCTTTTGCCATTTTTAATTTCCTCCCTTAATAATTTTATATAGTAAATTCAATGCATAATTTTTTGCTTGTTCAATAACCTCGGATCGTGTGCCCAAAAAGTTACATTTAACAACTTCCGTTTTATCTTTATAACTTGCACCAACGTACACAAGACCTACCGGTTTTTTTTCCGATCCTCCACCGGGACCTGCGATTCCCGTTGTGCATACAGAAGCCATCGCACCTGTGTTTTTCCTTGCACCAAGAAGCATTTCCCGTGCACACTCTTCGCTTACCGCACCAAACTTTTCAAGTGTTTCGCTTTTCACGCCTAAAATGTTCTCTTTTGCACTGTTATGATATGCGCAAAGACCTGCCACAAATATTTCAGAAATACCCGGATATGCGACAAATTCCGCAGAAATATTTCCGCCCGTGCACGACTCAGCCGTTGCAACGGTTATTTTATTTTCAATCAAATAATCAAACAATTCAATCATATGTCTTTAGTTATCTTATCCATTATTTCTTTGTTGGAAGTAAAGTAGTTGATTCCTGAAATTATCGTAAGCACAAGTGCCGCCGCAAGAAGAACTACCGTTGTCCAGTGAATAAGTATCCCTGCAAAAGGAATCATGTCAATATAAGGTGACTCATCAAGAAACATGCCGACAATGGCTATATCCTGAAGAACTGTTTTAATTTTACCAAGTTTATCAGCCGCAATTACTACGCCTTCGTTGGCTGCAAGGGCACGCAAAGAAGTTATAATCGTTTCTCTTGAAACAATAATAACCGTAGTTACAGTTACAAATATGCTGTACCAAGGATCCTGACTTTGCGCAATGCGTGAAGCAAGAATTATAATGGCCGCAATATTTATAAGTTTATCTGCCAAAGGATCAACAAACTTGCCAAATACCGTTACAAGATTATTTTTTCTTGCGATTTTGCCGTCAAGCATATCGGTAAGTGCGGCCAAAACAAATACAATACCCGCCGTTATGTACAATTCAAAATAGAAAAGCAAAACCATAACGGGCATAAGGATTATTCTTAAAACTGTTAATTTATTCGGTAAATTCATAGTACCCTCCCAAAGAAATCATAGCCAAAGGCTTCGTCAATATATACTGTATAAAATTCGCCGATCTTTATATTTTCACCGGTGAAATATACACATCCGTCAACCTCAGGTGCCAAAAACTCGCATCTTCCGAAAAACATATTCTGTTCCTCATCGTAGCCTTCAACAAGAGTTTTATAACTTTTGCCTTCACGGCGCTTATTAAACTCATGAGCAAGTTGCCCCTGAAGAAGCATTACGCTGTCGCTTCTTTTTTCGCCTGTACTTTTTCTGCACTTATGAGGTAAATTTTCCGCTTCTGTCCCCTCTTCAAGAGAAAATGCAAAAACGCCGAGGTTATCAAATCTGTATTTTTTGATAAAATCAAGCATACCTTTGAAATCCTTATCAGTTTCGCCGGGAAAACCGCACATAAGTGTAGTACGCAAAGCCCAATCATATTTTGATGTGCGTATCCTCTCAATAACCGAAATCATATCTTCTTTGGTATAATGTCTGTTCATAAGAGAAAGCATTTTATTTTCAGTATGCTGAATGGGCATATCAACGTATTTACAAATATTATCGTATTTTTCCATAACGGAGATAACTTCTTCAGAAAGAGTCGATGGATATGCATACATCATTCTTACCCATTCAAATCCCATTTGCGCAATTTTTTCAAGCAAAACTGCAAACTGATTCTCACCTTTGTCAAGACCGTAACGAGTGGTATCTTGAGCAGTAAGAATGATTTCTTTTATGCCTTGATCTTTAAGATACTTTGCTTCTTTTAAAAGACTATCCATATCTCTTGAAACATACGGACCGCGGATAAAAGGTATCGCACAATATGCGCACTTATTATCACAACCCTCGGCAATTTTCAGATACGCATAATATTTTGTTGAAATCTGCCTTTCTATAGGCTTATCAAGATATTTTGCATCACCCGAAATATCTTTGGGTTTGTTTTTATTTAAGGCATCTTCAACAACTGAAACGATATTTTCATAAGCATAGGTACCTAAAATACCGTCAACTTCAGGCATTTCAATTATTGCATCGGGATATCTTTGAGTCAGACATCCCGAAACAAGTAACGCCTTACAGTTTTTGTTTTTATATTCAGCCATTTCAAATATTGTATCAATGGCTTCAACCTTGGCATCTTCAATGAATCCGCAGGTGTTGACAATTATAACGTCGGCTTCGCTTTCATTTTCACAAAGGGACATACCGCCTTTTTTAAGATATCCTGCCATTACTTCCGAATCGACAAGATTCTTATTACAGCCAAGTGAAATAATACTAACTTTAACCATTTTTAATCCAATCTTTCATCATACATTGACCAGAACTGCTCACGCGTCATAAGCACCTTACGGGCCTTTGCGCCTTGTGAAGGCTCAACAACGCCCTTTAATTCCATGGAATCAATAAGTCTGCCTGCGCGAGCGTAGCCAACCTTAAATCTGCGCTGAAGTGCAGAAATGGAAATGTTACCACATTCAATAGCATATTCAACTGCTGCGGGGAAAAGTTCATCATCACCGTCGGAATCATCCATATCGTTAGGATTATCACCGCTTCCGCCATGATTAGGTTTAAGTTCGCGCATAACAAGTTGTTCTTCGCCAATATACTTAGCTTCCGCATTTTTAGCCTTGATGAAATCAACAACTTTTTCGATTTCCTGCTCACCTACAAAAGCACCCTGTACTCGAGTAGGTTTATTTTCACCGTTCAAGTGAAGAAGCATATCACCCTTACCAACAAGTTTTTCAGCACCGGTGGCATCTAAGATCGTCTTTGAGTCAACGCCTGAAGCAACAGCAAAGGCAATTCTTGATGGAATGTTTGCTTTAATAACACCCGTAATAACGTTTACTGAAGGTCGTTGTGTTGCAAGGATCAGATAAATACCTGCCGCACGGGCAAGTTGCGCAATACGCATAACACTATCCTCAACTTCACCGCGAGCAACAAGCATAAGGTCATTAAGTTCATCAACGATAACAACAATTCGGGGCATTTTTTCTTCACCGGCTTCTACAACAACCTCATTGTAGCGATTGATATCTTTTACCTTGCGCTTTGCAAAAGTTTCGTAGCGTTTTTCCATTTCGCGAACAACGAACTGCAATGCACCTGCCGCTTTTTTAGGGTCGGTAACAACGGGAGTCATCAAATGAGGAATTCCGTTATAAACGTTAAGTTCAACCATTTTGGGGTCTATCAATATAAGTTTAACGTCTTTAGGTGAAGATTTATACAAAAGACTGGTTATAATTGAGTTGATGCAAACACTCTTACCTGCGCCCGTTTGACCTGCAATAAGTAAGTGAGGCATTTTTGCAAGATCGGCAACGATGATGTTACCGGTAATATCTTTACCAAGACCAACCGCAACCGGTGATTTATGTTCGGTAAACACATCACCCTCAAGCACTTCGCGCAAAGTAACCATAGATACCGAATCATTGGGAATTTCAATACCGATAGCAGATTTGCCGGGAATAGGTGCTTCAATACGAACGTTTGTTGCCGCCATTGAAAGAGCTATATCATCTGAAAGGTTAAGTATTTTACTTACCCTTGTACCGCGCTCAATGGAAAGTTCATATCTTGTAATCGCAGGACCAATAGTAATATTTTCAACCCACGCATTAATTCCGAAACTTTTTAAGGTAGATTCCATCATTTCGATCTTTTCGGAGTGATCGGTAGATGAACGTTTTCCCGAAACAGGAGCATTTAATAACCGCGTAGGCGGTGCTTCATATACTTCTTTTGCCTGTTCTTCTTTTTTGTCGATGGTTTCTTCTTTTTCCTCAGCAATTTCTTCGCCAAAATCTTCGTCTTCTTCATCGCCAAAGTCATATTCTTTAATTACCGGCATTTTACGTTTGAAAGTGGCTGAAGATTCGTTTTTATTCTCAACAGAAATTTCTTTCGGTATCTCAAGCTCTTTTTCTTCTGTTACCGGTTCAACTACAAACTCATTGGCATATTCATCAAGAGGATCTTCTTCGTCGCCAATGTCGTAATCGTAATATTTCTTTTTCTTTTCTTTCATCCGAAGCGATGCCTGATTAAAACTTTCGCGCATTTTTTCGCTTGTGTTTTTAACTGACTTACCAACTTTCTCCCCTGTATCGCGTAACGAAAGGTTAAACAACATAATAAGTGAAATAACTATAAATGCAAGGAAAATAAAAAATGCACCAATACTGCTTGCAAACAACGTTATGGGATACACATAGAATTCTGCAAAGCCACCTAATCCAATATGTTCTTTTCCTGCGTTATAAGCTTCAACGATCGCTTCACCATATGCTTGTGCACTTTGAAGTTTTTCTGGCACGAACCACGAAAAACTGATATGTATAATACCCACCAACGATAATGCCATAATCACTGTCATAGTAATTTTTACGGCATTATTTTGCGGATTTTTGATAACTATTTTAATAAGACCCAAAGCAATGAGAATTAAGGGAATAACGTACGCACCAATACCAAATGTTCCGCGCATGAATCCATCTGCAACATAGGTCTTAATAACGCTTTCCGCATTGACAAGAAGCGATATCATCAAAAGGATTCCTACGAGGATAAAAACTACCCCAACAATTTCATTGTTTTTATCAAAAGTCTGTTTAGTTTTCTTGTTTGTTTTCTTTTTAGGCATCTATATACCCCACTTTAGTTATATAATAATATATTATATCACACTTTGTTAATAAAATAAAGTTATATTTGTGTCAACATAGTGTAAAATTCATCATTTTTCTGAACTTTGCCTACAATAGACGTGCTTAATTTACTAAAATCGAACATCGTGCCGATGTTTCTTCTGATATCATTTTGTGTAACGCTGTTTATTTTTGTTATACCCTCACCAAGCGTAAGCACTTCACCATTTAAAAGAAGCACTTTACCATTGCGATTCATTCTTGCAACTGCACTTTCAAGTCCGAGAACAAAACCACCTTTAAGTT
>JAZULU010000216.1:0-5709 GCA_045603265.1 Clostridia bacterium | reverse complement strand
AACCTTCGTGCTTTTTTATATCATATCTTTACGATGTGAGGAGTGTTGTTTTTTATCATCTTTATAAAGGCAACTCAAATTATTGGTGCGAATGTGCAAAGAAGGACATTCATAAAACGCATCTTTTCTAATTCTTTTCACGCTATCAGGGATGATAATTTCTTCGATATTTATTTGTATAAAAGTCCCCTTTTTCACGTTTGGTTGCACATTTTCTTGCGCGAATTTTTTTAATATGATATAATAAATAAAAAATTTTATGGGAAGAAATTTTATGGGATTCTTTAATTTATTTAAAAGACAACAACCTCAAAACAACGACTCAAATCCATTTGTTATTTCGGCAGGTGTTTTGCTAAAATACAAGGACAAAGATTTTTGCGGTGAAATTTATATTCCTGACTTTGTAACGAAAATTGCAGATGAAGCATTTATAGAATGTAATTTATCAAAAGTTATTATTCCGCCCAAAACCGGACATATTGGAAAAAACGCTTTTAAATTTTGCAAGAATCTAAAAAATGTAATAATGCTACATGAAGATAATATGTGGATTGATGACTATGCCTTTGAAGGTTGTACTTCTTTAGAAGAGATTTATTTGCCGAAATATTTCCATGAAGGTAAAGGCATCTTTCAATCTTGCTCTGCGCTCAAGAAGGCAACCTTTCATCAAAAAAACCGTACTATAGGAGAGGCGATGTTCAAGGATTGCATTTCTCTTATTGATTTGACTTTACCGCAAGACCTATATTCCATTCAGGAAAAAGCGTTTTCAGGCTGTGTTTCAATTAATGATATCTCTTTGCCTGAAAGTTTAGAAAAAATTGCGCCGTGCGCATTTGAGAACTGCAGTTCATTAGCAGAAATTAATATCCCCGGCAAAATAAAAGCAATTCAAGAGAACACTTTCTTAAACTGCAAAAGTTTGCAGACTGTACATATTGCCGAAGGTGTTAGTATTATAGAAAACGGTGCTTTTAAGAATTGCAGTATCCATAACGTAGAATTACCAAACTCTGTAATTAACTTGGACAAAAATGCTTTTGATGACAAAACTATTGTTAGCGGTTATATTGAAAGAAAAATCCTTTTTCCTGAAGCCGTCAAAGATATAATTGGCCTTCCTTCCGTTGGCGAGCATGTTGAACCTATCTATTATCGTCTTTTTGCAATTGCACCAAGAGATGGCTTTGAATTCGCCTTTGCCGCCATTAATCTTATGAATGGCTGTTTACATCGCATTGATTCAAAGCAGGTTTCATATGGTGTGGTTTTAAGCAGCGAAGATGACGTTAGCGGATTGTCATTTAAAGATTTGCCTCATCTTGCAACCGGAACTAAATATATCAATATGACAGCCGAAAACTGGAAGACTTTCATACCTGAAGAAGAATTAAAAAAAGCAACTGACAACATACTGCCCCAAAGGCATTTTGATGACACTTTTACCGCAAACGATAACATAAAAATAGACGGAATATATATAAAACTTGAGCAAAGATTTGGTGTGCGGGTTTTCTACTTCCGCAAAACACAAACGGGATACCGCTTGTACTCCGCGATAAAGCACGATCATTTCCCCGTAATTTTATTTGATGACAAAAAATGCACCGAAGAATATTTATATTCTGTTTTTATATCCTTTAATGACAATCACGAATTCACTTTCGCTGACAAGGAAAAGGATATTTCTCTTCATCGCGGTGAGTTTTATTCAATCATAAACTCTGCACCCGAACTCTTTTCGGGCGAATATTCCGGCAAGAAGAAAAACATCAATCCCAATATTTCCATATATGGAGATGATAACTTTGAAGCAGTATTATGGAAAAACGGAAATGCCTTTCCTTGTGCAGACTACCCCGAAATAGAAAAGTTGTATGACGCTCTTGTTGCTTGCGCGGATAATTAATTATTGAAGTAATGGTTATGAGTCATGTAATAGATAGGATATATAGATTTAATAAAATCATTAATCAACTATATTTCCCAAAAAAGTGTTCGTGCAAACAATTAACATTTTTACAGAAACATAAATAGCAAAAACGCGCCTGCATTTCAGGCGCGTTTTGTTATTTCAAAACCATTTTTATTACCCATAATTGCATGGGTTTTGGCATGATGTTTAGAAGCAACAAAAGTGGGTTGCGATTAATGTTGTATATAAACTTAGGGTTGCGTTTTTTAAGAATTTTTAAGGTTTTTTCGGCAATTTTTGTGGGCGAAACACATTTTGACTCAACAGTATCAACAATTTTTTTAAAACGATTGGCGTTACAGGAATAAAGTTTTGTTTTTTGACAAAAATTGTTCAGTGCATCGGTTGAATTTTTCAACATTCCCGTATCTACCGCGCCTGCACGAAGAACAGAAACAGATATTCCCAACAGTTGCAATTCCATTTTAAGAGAATATGCGTACTTATCAAGGGCGCCTTTTGTAACAGCATAAATTCCTGTAAAGGGTAACGGATCAAGGGGTGCAAGTTCGCTTGTTGTAATAATAATTCGACTTTTCTTTTTTAAAAGAGGCAGAAACGTTTTATTTATGAGAAACGTTCCGCGCAAATTCACATCGAAAATCTTATCAAATGATTCTAACTCAATTTCGACCAAAGAATCAAGCATATAAATTCCCGCAAAGTGGATAATCGCATACAAAGAATCGGTATATTGACGCACTGTTTCAAGTGCGTTTTTTATTGATTCCTCACTTGTTATGTCTGCTTCTATGGGAATAATATTTTCTTCACCTTTATCAGTTCTTTTATCAAGAGCAAAAATACGAAAACCTTGTTTTTTTAACTTAAGTACCGTTGCTCGACCCATTCCGCCATAAGCGCCCGTTACAAGGATATCTTTCATTACATCTTCCAATCTTCTATTCCGCCAAATTCTTTTACGTTTGTATAGCCCATGTCTGCAAGAGTCTGTGCGGCGATTTTACTGCGTCTTCCGGTCCTGCAATAAACAAGGATCAGTGCATTTTTGTCAGGAAGCATACTTTCTGCTTTTTCAGAAATTTCTTCATGATCGATATTTATTGCTCCAACAATATGTTTTTCGCCAAACTCCGCCGCTGTACGAACATCAAGAATTATACATTCTTCAGTGCTCATAAGTTTTTTTGCTTCTTCTTGGGAAATTTGCTGATATTCGTTTGTTTTCTCATTTTGAACGCACCCTACTGCGCAAAATAAAATCAATAAAATTGCAAAAAATCTAATTTTCATTTTCTTCACCTTTCAAAGTTTTATTAAGTACTAATGCATAGCACAAAGCAACCGCAAACAGAATTACAGAAAGAATAATTCTCTGATTACCTAAAACGTCATTTGATATAACGCTTGTGGCATTTATAAAACTATGAGAAATTATGCAAGGCAACAGAGTTTTTCCACGGAAGAAAATGATAACAAACAAATATCCGAAAGCCATTGCTTCAAATATTTGGCAAATGGTCGGTATTAGATCTGCACCATTCAAAAGATTGATTATGTGTCCTATTCCGAAGGTTATGCTTGAAACGGCTATTGCCCATTTAACATTATCTTCTGCCATCGCTTTAAAAAGCAGACCTCGAAAAATAAGTTCTTCAAGAAAGCCCACACAAAGCATACTGCCAATAGAAAAAACCGTCTTCCAGGGAGGTAGGTTCATGGAAAAACCAAAAAACAGATTTACCGTCGAAAGTAAAATAAGCGGTATGAAATAAAGAAAATTCTTTGCCTTTTGGGAAGATACCATCAAACCGAAATTCTTAAAAAGATTCTGTTTTTTCAGCCAAAATATTAGTGTTATACTCATAACAACATGCAAGGCAAAAGTTACTGATTTATCAATGTTTTCAGCAACGCTTGTCAACACGACGTATAAAACTATCCACACAACTGCAAACCATATTTTGCTTTTTTCATAAAGTTTATGCACATTTTCTCACCTCTTTTTCAAGAATATTATAATTGATAAAGGTCTATTATGCAAGAAAAACTGTTGGTTTTATCTTTTGGGTAAAAGCGCAATAAAGTTGTATGTACTTCTTATCCTCTTCGCAAAAAAGTGCGAGAAACTCCGCAAGCCAAGCCGCAAGGGATCTTTCTCGCGCCTTAAAATTTCAAGAAACGAGCAAGGCAAGGCGCGCAAAAGTAAAAACGAAGGAGTTTACAAAGACGTAAATGACTGAGTTTTTATCTTTTGTGCAACACTAACCTATTTTTTAATGCAAAAAATCCAATAAAACTTGAAATTCAAGGCGTGCGGGGGCAAAAGCGATTGCGCTTACACAGACGTAAGTAATTGAGCTTTTATCCCTCGCACAACACAGAAAATATCCCCCTTGCAAATTGCAAGGGGGATATGATTTCAAGGAATTATTGGATTTTTTTAGTCTTCCTTTTTCTTCTTAGCAACTACTACCAAAGCAGCTGAAGCAACAACTACTGTCGCAATAAGTGCTACGGGAAGCATATCGCCACTTTCGGAAGAATTGCTCTTCTCATAGATAGGTGTAACTGTCCATACCTTTGAGTTGCTTGTTGCAAGTTTTGCCATTGCCTTATAATCAGCCTTGTTTGTTGCAACGATTGAGAATTTAAGACCCTTGGTAAATTCATTACCGCCATCTTCGTTCTTTAAGTTGAAACGTGCGAAGAACTTATCAAGTGTTAAATCCTGATCACCAATAGAAACGGTATTATCCTCATTAACGTCAACTGTGTAGGTGAGTTCTACGGTTTCACCGGGTCCGATTTCAACCCATTCACCTGCTTCAGGTGCTTTCCATGAAGCCTTACCACCTGATGTTACTGTTGCCTGAAGTTCGAGCTGAATCTGAATGGTTTCTTCACTATTGTTAGTTACCTTATAGGTCTTTGTGATCTGACCGTCTTTAATCAGGCTCTTTGTAAGGATGCCTGCATCGGTCTTGAAGTATGTTGATGCATTTATATCTTCACCAAGAGTAAGTTCAACACCAACTACTGCTTTGTTTGAATAACTTGCGGTCTTCTTAATGGAGATCTGGTCAACATAGTATGCGAACTGCTTATCCTTAAATGCCTGTGAACCACCGTCAAAACGTAATACAAGCTGATATGCCTTAGGAGCATTGGGATTTGAAGAATTATAAAGTTTCTTAATCATCTGATACCATTCAGACTTAACGTCGAATGTTACAGTGTACTTCTTCCAACTTCTTGTAAGTTCGATTGAGCCACCGCCAATATAAGTATTGTTTACTGCTGCTGATGAGCCGATGATCTTTGCAACATCCTTCTGTCCAAGGTGAAGCTGTGAGTTAAGCATAATGTTAAACTTACCTGTGCCTTCGCCCTTAGCATAGAAAGTAACTTCGTACTTACCTGCGCCGCCACCGGTATAACCGTTAGCCTTATCATAAATGATCCAGGGACCAAGGTCAAATGCGATTGAGTTGTACTTGCCGCCCTTTGCAGGGATAAGTTTAACTGCATGACCTGTGCCTGCTGCACCGGGTGTTACATGTTCGATCTTACCACCGTGGATTGTACCCCAGTTTACAAGACCCTTTTCAGCGTTTGCGTTTTCCTTCTTAGGAGCGGTATCAGCCTTTGAAGCCTCAACATAATCGGGAAGAACAGCGATCTTCTGAGCAGATAACTTGTATCCGTTCTTAACGGTATAGACAATATCCTCTAAACCATTGCCTGCAACGATAACTGTGTTGCCT
>JAZULU010000215.1:0-2352 GCA_045603265.1 Clostridia bacterium | reverse complement strand
CTCACAGGCGGTTCTTATCACGAAGTTGACTCTTCTGAAATGGCATTTAAGATTGCCGGCTCTATGGCATTCAAGAATGCAAAGAAGAATGCAGGTCCTATCCTTACCGAGCCGATCATGAAGGTCGTTGTTGTTACTCCCGATGACTACCTCGGTACCGTTATCGGTGATATTAACAGCCGTCGTGGCGCAATGCAGGGTACAGAAAGTGTTGGCGGCGCTCAGCAGATCACTGCTCACGTTCCCCTTGCTCAGATGTTCGGTTATGCAACCGACCTCCGCTCTAAAACTCAGGGCCGCGGTCAGTATGTAATGGAACCCAGCCACTATGATCCCGTTCCTAAGTCTATCCTCGAAGCTATCACTTCCGGTAAACAGAAATAAGGAACAAAAACTCAAAAATTAAAAAAAGCCTTGACATAGGCTATAAAATTCAATATAATTGAATTAATATAATACAAAAAATTGGAGGAATTTAACAATGGCAAAGGCTAAATTTGAAAGAAATAAGCCCCACGTAAACATTGGTACCATCGGTCACGTTCACCATGGTAAGACCACTTTAACCCCACCTATCACAAAATATCTCTCACTTAAGGGTCAAGCTTCATTCGAGGATTACTCAAACATCGATAAGGCTCCTGAAGAAAGAGAAAGAGGTATTACAATCAATACCGCTCACGTTGAGTACGAAACAGATGCTCGTCACTATGCTCACGTTGACTGCCCCGGACACGCTGACTATGTTAAGAACATGATCACAGGTGCTGCTCAGATGGACGGTGCTATCCTCGTTATCGCTTCTACAGATGGTCCTATGGCTCAAACTAAAGAACACCTTCTCCTTGCTCGTCAGGTAGGCGTTCCTTACATCGTAGTATTTATGAACAAGACTGACTTGGTTGACGATGAAGAGCTTCTCGAACTCGTTGAAATGGAAATCCGTGAGACTCTTGACAAGTACGAATTCCCCGGCGATGATACACCTATCATCAAGGGTTCTGCTTTCAAGGCTCTTGACAGCGATTCTAAGGATCCTGCTGATCCTGTATATGCTCCTATCCAAGAGCTTATGGATGCTGTTGACAGCTACATTCCTACTCCTGACCGTAAGGCTGATATGCCTTTCCTTATGCCTATCGAGGACGTTATGACAATTTCCGGTCGTGGTACTGTTGTTACCGGCCGTGTTGAACGTGGTCAATTAAACGCTGGTGATGAAGTTGAAATCATCGGTCTCACCGAAGAAAGAAACAAGACTGTTGTTACTTCTATGGAAATGTTCCGTAAGACTCTCACATACTGTGAAGCTGGTGACAACGTTGGTGCACTTCTCCGTGGTGTTGGTCGTGAAGACGTTGAGCGTGGTCAAGTTCTTTGTAAGCCCGGTTCTATCAACCCCCATACAAAGTTCCATGGTCAAGTTTACGTATTAAGCAAGGAAGAAGGCGGTCGTCATACTCCTTTCTTCAACAACTATCGTCCTCAGTTCTACTTCAGAACAACTGACGTTACCGGTGTTATCACTCTTCCCGCTGGCACAGAAATGTGTATGCCTGGCGATAACGTAGAAATGGATGTTGAGCTTATCACTCCTATCGCTATCGAAGAAGGCTTACGTTTCGCTATCCGTGAAGGTGGCCGTACCGTAGGTTCTGGTGTTGTTACAAAGATTAACGAGTAATCTTTAACATTACTGAATTTTTAAGAGAGTTCTTCGGAACTCTCTTTTTTATTTGGATATTTGGGAGTTGCACTCATAAACTAAATTAGAGGTGTGGAGTGTGGACTTTTTTCATAACATAATTGAAATTGTTTTGCCGGTTATTATTTCTATACTTGAGGTAATGGGTATTATAATTGTGGCGCAAAGTGCGGTTTGCGCTTTTTGGGAATATTTGCAAAATACATTTTTTCATAAGGAAATTGACCTAAAATATCACTTTGCAGCCGGACTTGCAACAGCGCTTGAGTTTAAAATGGCTGCGGAAATTTTAAAAACGGTAATCATCAGAGAAATGAGTGAGCTGTTAGTACTCGGCGCAGTCATTATTTTAAGAGCAATTTTAAGCCTGCTTATTCATTTTGAAATGAAAAGCAGTGGAGATTAAAAAGGTATGTATCAGTTTTGTATTGTTTGTAGGGGAGGGACTCTGTGCCCTCCCGAATATTTTCGGCAAGTAAAAGGGAGGGCACAGAGTCCCCCCTACATTTAATCACCATTTTTAATTTTGCACTGTGTTCCATCGTGCTTTATTTCATAATTTTCTTTATAAATTAAATCTTCAATAAAGACAAACTCATACCCCTCATCTTTTAGTGTTTTGAGTATTTGCGGAAGTGCCGCAGGGG
>JAZULU010000214.1:0-1815 GCA_045603265.1 Clostridia bacterium | reverse complement strand
CCTTACTACACCAACTCATCACATCTTCCCGTTGGCTATACTGATGATATCTTCACCGCCCTTGACATTCAGGACGAGTTACAGACACTTTATACATCAGGCACAGTGTTCCACGCATTCTTGGGCGAAAAGCTTCCCGATTGGAAAGCCGCCGCAAACATCATTAAGAAGATTGCCGAGAATTACAGACTTCCTTATTACACACTTTCACCTACATATTCCGTATGCCGTGAGCACGGTTACATTTCAGGCGAGCAGTACACCTGCCCCCAATGCGGAAAAGAAACTGAAGTTTACAGCCGTATCACAGGTTACTACCGTCCCGTTAAGAACTGGAACGACGGTAAGAGCCAGGAATATAAGGAAAGAAAGACTTATAATATCGCAACTTCAGTGCTTACACACGAAGGCCCCAAGCAGGCAGAAGAATGTGCTTGCTGTGAAGAAACTGCAAACACACTTGCCGATGGCGTATATCTTTTCGCATCAGCAACTTGCCCCAACTGCAAGATCGCAGAAACTCTCTTAACAAAGGCAAACATCGCCTACACCAAGGTTTATGCACACGAAAATGTTGAACTTACCCAGTCCTTAGGCATCAAACAAGCACCTACACTTGTTGACGTTGTAAACGGCGAAGTAACAAAGTACACTATGGTTGGCGAGATCAAGCAGTTTATAAATAAATAAAAACGGACGGTAATAAGTCGCACAAAAAGAATTAAGGCGGAATATATCCGCCTTGATTTATAAAATGAAAAATAGTAGATAAAAGAGTTCAAGAAGCGTTTAAAGCCAAGACGCGTGTACTCTGTGAGGTAATGAAATATGTATGATATAATTATAGTAGGCGCAGGTCCTGCAGGCCTTACCGCCGCAATTTATGCCCGCCGCGCCAATAAAACAGTTCTTATTTTAGATAAGGGTGCTTTCGGCGGACAGATGGCATTTTCACCAAAAATCGAAAACTATCCAGCCTATGATACAATAAGCGGTGCCGAACTTGCCGATAAGATGGTTGAGCAGGCTTTATCTCAGGGTGCTGACGTTGAAGTTGAAAACGTTGTTGACGTTAAGATAGAAGAAAATATTAAAACCGTCATCACCGAGGACGGCAATGAGTTTTCGGGAAAAACCTTGATAATTGCAGGGGGCGCAAAGCATCGCCACTTAAACGTAGAAAACGAAGAAAAGTTTTTGGGCGAAGGCATCTCTTTCTGCGCAGTTTGCGACGGTGCATTCTATAAAGATAAAACAGTTGCATTGATCGGCGGCGGAAACTCCGCACTTCAGGAAGCAATTCTTTTGTCAGAAACAAGCAAAAAAGTTATAATCGTTCAAAATCTTGAATTTTTAACGGGCGAAAAGAAACTTCAGGAGATCGTTGAAAAGCGCGATAATATTGAAGTTATTTTAGGCGCAACCGTTGATTCAGTTAAAGATACAAAAGAATTTTCAGGCATCATCTTAAATAAAAACGGCGAAAAGATCGACCTGACCGTTGACGGCATGTTTGTTGCCATCGGTCTTGAACCTGATAATCTTCCCTTTAAAAACATAGTTGACCTTGATTCCTACGGCTACGTTGATGCCGACGAATCATGTTTAACAAAAACTCCCGGTGTTTTCGTTGCAGGGGACTGCAGAAAGAAAACCTTGCGCCAGATAACCACCGCCACATCAGACGGTGCAATGGCAGCCGTAAGCGCATGCAGATATATAGATAGTTTAGAATGAAGGCAAGCCTTCATTCTTTAAAAAACATATTATTATATGTACACTAAACAAAGCCTGCCCTGTGTAAGGGGAGGTGGC
>JAZULU010000213.1:0-2355 GCA_045603265.1 Clostridia bacterium | reverse complement strand
AAACGAGCGCATGTTGATTAACGGCTTTGCTCAAGAAGGTTTTGACAACAGATATTCTCGCTATCCCGCCTGGAATGACGTTCGTTTTGACAAGCTTCTTGCCCGCGGTGCTTTTGAAGTGAGTGCATCGCTTAAAAACGGTGAAGTTGAATTTATTAAGATCAAGAGTCTCAAAGGCGGTAAAGTAAAAATCACATCACCCTATCCACTAAAAAAAATTGCGCCTTGCAACAATAACGTAATCGAAATTGACACTACGGCAGGTCGCCAATATGTTTTTGGTGTTTACTCAGAAGAAAAACAAGAAGATAACAGAAAAATAAACGAACATCTTACTTACACAAGACGCCGAATTTTCAAAGGTGAAGATACTGAAAGCAAATATAAAACTGCCCTTGATTCCTTTATTCGTGATTGGTATTTAGGCAATGTGCGAATGGAAAATCATAACGTATATAAATTTGATTTCGGTCTTGATTTTGAAAAAGATTATTCAAAGGACCTCTATTCCCAATTCTATGGTGCAGAAAAAATGATTATCGGCTCAATGGCATTTAACCGTTTTTCTACGCTTCCATTTACGGCAAAAAGAGGTTTTGGCTTCACCGATGCAGAAAACATTTCGGCAGTTGACAGAGGCGAACCTGACAATTTGCGCCGTGATTTCCTTGAAGGTGAAAAAGATATCTCTTTCTTGATAGAAGCACCTCGGGGACAATATGAATTATTTGTTGTTTCCGGTGATTTTTTTGAAGAAAGCGTAACAAAACTTTCTTGCCCCGAAGGCAGAACTTGCGGCGGCGAACTTATCAAAAAGGGGCATTTCCAATGTAAAGTTATTCCCCTTGTTCACGAAAAAGACGGTTTGATCGAACTTAAAATCTCAACCGAAAAAGGCAAAAAGTGGAAACTGAATTATATTCTTATGAATTTATATAAACAGTTATAAAAAACTCCGAGAAAAGATTTTTCTCGGAGTTTTTATTATATTTCCGGGATTTCCATAAGTTCGCCGCCACATTTTGCAGATTCTGCGGCAATAATACCGGGAATAGTCATTTTGATACCCAAATCAATATCAATGGGAGGTTTTGTATCATCAACAATACACTTTATAAAAGCCCTCTTCATTTTAAGGTCAGCACCGCCGTGACCTGCACCGCCTTTTTCATTGGAAAAACCAAGTGTTACGGGAATATCAATTTTTTCATCAATGGAGCCGGGTACGTCCATAAACCGTGCAAAAGAATGTGCATCACCTAAAGGCTTTGTCTTGTCTGTTTCAATGGTTCCTTTTGTGCCGATTATGGCAAAATTATGATCAAAACCAACGTAAGCATCAAAAACAATAAGAATTCTTATAACCGCACCCTTTTTAGTTTTAAAAATTGCGACGCTGTTTTTATCAGGACGATAAGGATTATAAAGTTCATCAGGTTGCATGCAAGAAACACTTACACATTCATCATCCATGATATAAAGAAGCGGTCCTAAGTTGTGGGTTAGATACTTTATTGCAGGGTTAAAATATCTCCAATGGTTGGAATCATAGTCTGCCTGAGTTTTCTCGCGTATATCAGAACCGTGAATATATTCGCTTTCAGCATAAATCGCTTGTCCTAATTTTCCCTCATCATACATGCTTTTCCACGCCTCGATAAATGCCCAATAACAACAGTTTTCGCCTGTCATATATTTTAATTCAGGATGGCGCAATACTGCCGCTTTAAGCCTTTTTGCTTCTTCAACTGAGTTTACTGCAGGGATCTCACTTAAAACGTGTTTTCCAGAATCAAGTGCTTTTATAACGTAGGGCACATGATAAATTGCTTCAGTAGCAATAAAAACCGCATCAACATCTGCCTTTTCAATCATTTCATCAAAGGTAGAATAACTTTCAAAATCCTTAAAACCTGCCTTTTTATAATCTTCAACAGCCTTTTCAAGTTTTTGCGGGTCAATATCACACACTGCCGTTAATTTAATGTTTTTCTCATTTATAACCTCAATGGTAACATCCTTGCCTCTTCCAAGACCTACAACGCCTAATTTTACAGTTTTCATAAAATTCTTCCTTATTTAATATTGATCAATATAATCGCCGCAGTGCCGATAATCATACCCATAACCTGACGCGGCAAAAACTTTTCCTTAAACATTATTTTTGAAACTAAAAATGAAAAGATCATGCCTATACCTGAACGAACGGGCGATGCTATTGATATGGCAAGTAACTGATTGGTAAAAAGAGTTATAAAGTTTGTAAGCCCGTTTGAAAGGCCTGCAACTGATGAATAAAATGTTCCGTTCTTTAGAATAAAAAAGGCATCCTTGCCATCTTTAATAACGCCTATA
>JAZULU010000212.1:0-9440 GCA_045603265.1 Clostridia bacterium | reverse complement strand
GGTGTTTGTTTTCCTGTCTGTTTATCTGGATACGGTCCAGTGAGGCTCGGTTGTTTTTATTTTTTAAAGAAACTGTACATTCCGAAAACAAAGATAATAAATATCATAACGGGAAGAACGAAGGTCATATATTTGCGCATCCAGTCGGCAACTTTAAGACCTTTTCCCGTATTGGCTTCCTCTTTAAATTTGTTCCAGCCCCAGCCGTAGCGCAGGGTGCAGAATAAAACAAAGGTAAGTGAGCCTAAAGGAAGAAGAACGTTACTTACGATAAAGTCTTCAAGATCCATGATGTTTGAGCCTTCGCCAAAGGGTTTTATGCCCGACAAAAGGTTGAAGCCGAAAACGCAGGGCAAACACAGAACAAGCATAAGTCCGCAGTTTATAAGGCAAGCCTTTTTTCTTGAAAGATTAAACATATCCATTGTGCAGGCGATGATGTTTTCAAAAACGGCAAATACCGTTGAAAGTGCCGCAAAGGACATGAACACAAAGAACAAACTTCCCCAAACTCGACCTAAAGGCATATCGTTAAAAATGTTAGGTAAAGTTATGAAAATAAGGGGAGGTCCGCTATCGGGTTTAACGCCGTAAGCAAAGCAGGCAGGGAAGATGATAAGACCGGATGTAATTGCAACGAAAGTATCAAGCAGAGATACGTTTACCGCTTCACCTAAAAGTGAGCGGTCTTTGTTTAAATAACTTCCGAAAATTGCCATTGAACCAATACCCAAAGAAAGTGTAAAGAACGCTTGATTCATTGCGCCTACAATAACTTCAATAAAGCCTTTTAAAAGGTTGCCGCCCCCGACTTCGCGGATACTGTCAAGGCTTGGAAGAAGATAGAATTTAAGTCCGTCGCCGCCGCCTTTTAAGAAGATGCTGTTTATTGCAAGCACTACCATAATTACTAAAAGTGCAGTCATCATTATTTTAGTAATACGCTCAAGACCCTTTTGTAAAGAAAAGGAGCAAACTAAAAATCCGATAAGAATAGCAATAATAGTGCAGATAAGCATTACGGGAGCATTGCCCATAAGGCTGTCATACTGCGCTTTTACTCCCGAAGCATCAAGAGAAGCAAATTTTCCCGTCATGGTTGCAAAGAAGTAATAGAACATCCAACCGCAAACGGAAGTATAAAACATCATTAAAAGATAGTTGCCGATAACGGCAAGCCAGCCGTGAATATGCCACTTGTGCCCCGGTTTTTCAAGTTGTTGATACATTTTTACGGGACTCTTTTGTGCTGCTCTGCCCAAAGAAAATTCCATTGTTAAAACGGGTACGCCCATAACAAGCAGGAAGAAAAGATAAATCAGAACAAAAATTCCACCGCCGAATTTTCCTGCCATGTACGGAAACTTCCATACGTTACCAATACCTATTGCACAGCCTGCGCTTAAAAGAATAAAGCCAAGCCTGCTGCCAAGTTTTTCTCTCATTTGTATCCTCCGAATTAAAACTTTCCGCCTATGCCACGGAATGAGCCACCTAAAGAAGATTTGTGTGAGCCACTGCTGTTATTTTCAGGTTTTCTTATGCGTGTAATATTTCTGTATAAGAAAATATCGCGGCAAGTGTTTAGTTTAAAACTACCGTTTACTGCGTACTGCCTCGCAGAATCGTTATATTTGACGGAAGTCATTTTGCTTTTCATTACTGAAACTGTAATAAGACCAACCACAAGACCGATTATTATTGCAATGGCAAGGCTGAAAAGCAAGTTAAAAGGTGCTTTATAAGGTGTTCCGTTTTCGTAAAGTTCAAGAATCTCTTCACAAGTTTCAACGTAAACGGAAAAGGCGCCGTAATAATTTGAATCTTCAAGATAAGGGGATATCGCATCTTTTATGTAAACAAGTGCATCATCGGTAAAAACGTCGTCGTCGCCGTGAACGTAAATGTAATATTCACGCATTTCAGGATCAACGTAAAGCAAGATGCCCGTTTTTTCGCTTCCTTCGCCTAATTTGCGTGAAGCGTAAAATTTGTCGGCGCAATACATGATATCATCTGAATATTCTGAAGTCAGTGCACCGTAAACAGGAAAATCGTAATTTTGAGAAAGATTTTCCAAGTTAGAATTGAGGGTCCGTTCATATGCAATATAGCCCTCTGCGTCGGGGTCTACAAACAAATATGCGCTTTGTCCGTTTATCGAAACAAATAATGTGAAAACAATTAAAATTATACAAAATACTTTTTTCATAACAACCTCCTTAAATCAACCATAAAAGGAAAGTTATTAAGAACACTACGGCGGAAACCAGGCCGGTGATGCCCCATAGCCACTTGTGATAGATGCCTTTGTCAACGGGCAGATTGCCAACTAATTTTCCCGTTTGTCCGTTCATGGCAAAAACGTATTTCTGACCTTTCCATGTGGTGTTTAAAAGCCATACGGGGAAAAGAGCATATTTGGCTTTTCCGCCTGAAAGGGAAATACTGCCATGTTCGGGAATTACGGTAGCAAAGCCCGTAACGGTTGAAGTAATGGCTTCTTCTGTGGCGGTACGCACCCTTGAATTTGCTCTTTCCGCAACGGCTTCTGCAGAAACGTCATATCTGTCGGCAAAAAAACCGGCAAGATAGGCGGTGTTAAAATCAACGGCGCGGGAAAGATCATAAGGCTCTAAAGACTCCATAAGATCGTTGGGCATTTTTTTTGAGCCGTCAACGGGAACGTTCATAAAATCAAGGGAGCCTTGGCGCAACACGGAAAAATAACTTGTTTCCGTATAAATGTAATCGCCTGCGGGCCATGATCGCGTTCTCGTACATCTGTATCTGAAATTGCCGTCAGCGCTTGCATCGTATAACCAGAAAGGTACATAAAGTCCCGTTATTTCATCAATATGCTGTTCGTCTTTAAAGGCTTTGGGTAAAAGTCTTTTGCCTTTGAAGTGTTCATACATGGCATTTTTTGCCGATTCTTTATCAAGATTAAAGGGAATGACAAGATCAGGCTTCAGGTCGCCTTTAAACTGCTCTGAAAAAATAGTGTTGTTATCGCAGTAAGGACAACTTGTTGCCGCAAGAGTTCTATCGCCGATTATTTCACCGCCGCAGGAAGAACAAACGTATCTTATAATGTTGTTTTCTTCTTCCTCACTCCATTGACCTTGGGGAGATTCCCATTCCATTGAATCCCCTTTATCATTTTGCAAAAGGGCATTATATTCCTTGATCGATTGAGGATCAAATTCTGAATCACAATAAGGACACTTCATCATTTGCGATGAAGTGTCAAAATTTATAACGCCGTTACAGTTAGGGCATTTGAATTCTTCTATCATGAAGCACTCCTATTGAAGGTCGTTTTCGTCAAATTTATCGCCGCATTCGGGACAGAATTTAGGCGGATTCTGAGGATCGTCAGGCTTAAATCCGCAGGAAGAACACTGATATACGGGTTTTTTCTTGCCACATTCTGAGCAGAATTTTCCCGAATTTTTATTTCCGCAGGAACATGTCCACGCATTATTTTGTTGTGCAGGTTGCTGAGCGTTCTGCTGGGCAGCCATCTGATAAAGACCTTGTGCGTTTACTCCGCCTGCGGTCTGTGCCATGTTCATGCCCATAAAGCCCATCATTGCACCGTTTTCGTTTTGTGCGGCCATGCGCATTGCGTCTGCCTGAGCGCCCGTTAAAGTTGCCGCCGCCATTGAAGGATCACGGTACATGGCGGTGCGCTGAGCCTCTTTAATAAGATCTGCATCTTCATCGGGAAGTGTTACGGGGTTAAGGGCAATGGAAATTACTTTTAAGCCCCTGTTTTCTGCCCACTTATTTTTTAATGTTTCGTTTATGGCATTTTCAAGTTCAGCAGTATGGGTTGCCAACTGGTTAGGACGGATCTCCAATGCTGAAAGCCTGCCTAAAGCAGGGGCAAGCGCGCTGATGAACTCGGTTTTTAACTGTGCATCTATTTCGCTGCGCAAGAACTGATATTCAACGTTACCGCATACGTTTGTATAGAAAAGCAAGGGGTTTTCGATCTTGTAAGAATAGATACCTGAACAACGAACGGAAACGTCAATATCAAGACCGATCTTTGAATCAACTACTCTGAAAGGAACGGGGGCAGGTGTGCCGAATTTATTATCCATAAGTTCCTTGGTGTTGAAATAGTAAACACGCTGATCTTTGCCTGTATCGCCACCGTAGGTGAAACGTTTACCCATAACTTTAAAAGTATCAATAATGCTCTGACCTAATGAGCCTGCAAAAATGCTGGGCTCTGTTGAAGAATCGTAAGTATATTGACCGGGCTCGGCACAAATTTCAACAACCTTACCTTGCTCAACGATCATCATACATTGCCCGTCAGCAACGGCAATACCTGAACCGTTTGTAATTACGTTGTCGCTACCTTTTGTATTTGAAGATTTTTCGCTCGTTCTCTTAAATCCTTTAGTAACAAGCACGTCGCTTTCCATGGCATCGCAATAGAAAAACTCTTTCCATTGATCGGCAAGAGTGGTTGAAACCGATGCGCCTAATGCTTTAATAAGTCCCATAATAAAACTCCTTTTGTCTTTTATATTTTATGATATAATCATATATCAATTTTTTTAAAAAGTCAATATTTTATAGAAATAAAAGTACATCTTGAAGAGTGGAATATCTAAGATAATAAAATTCAAGTTTTAATATATTGACTTTTATTTTTTCGCCTTGTATAATATCTGCAACAAGGAGGTTTTTATAATGAATTTAAATGCAAAGATCCTTTCATCTCTTGAAAAATGTTTTCTTGATGAGTCGCTTGATAAATTTACGGAAATAAAAGAAGAAAAAATATTTAAAAATCAGAAATACTCTTTCCAGATCGCCTTTGAAACGCCAAATGACAAGGTGTACTATATTAAAGCAGAAACGGAAAGTGAGTTAAACGAGTATTTATCGGTTAAAGAAGTAAAAAATATTCCCTCTGATATGCCGGTTTTCGCTCATTCCGACGATCAGATTTTAAGAAGAGAAGCAGGACTTTATCCTGATCTTTTAAGGCCCGGTAATATTACTGCAAAGGGCACGCTCAATGCGTTTTGGATAACCCTTGAGCCTAAAAGCAAAATTGTTGGCACATACTCCGTAAAAGTAAAACTTCTTGATGTTTTAACCAATGAAGTTTATGCGGAAAAAGCCATAACTATCGAAATAAAAGATATTGAACTTCCTGAGCAGGAACTTATTTTCGGCCAATGGCTTCATATTGACTGCCTTGCCGATTATTATAACGTTGCACCACGTACTGAACGCTTCGATGAAATCTGCGAAAATTTTGTAAAAACGGCAGTTGAAGGCGGCAGAAATATGATGATGGTGCCTCTTTTAACACCATCACTTGATATTCACCACGGCGGTTACAGAACGGATATTCAGCTTGTTGATATTTATAAAAACGGTGGTGAATATACTTTCGATTATACTCGTCTGGATAAATGGCTTGATATGCTTACCCGCAACGGTGTAAAGTATTATGAGGTTTGCCATCTTTTCACCCAATGGGGTGCAACAAGTGCACCTGCCGTTATGGCACACGTTGACGGTGAATATAAGCGTATTTTCGGTTGGGATACCGATGCATTGTGTGATGAATTTAAAACTTTCCTTCGTTTATTTGTTGGCAAGTTTATTGAGCATATGAAGGAAAGGGGAGAGGACCATAAGTGCCTTTTCCATATTTCCGATGAGCCTATTACAGAACATCTTGAACAGTTTAAGGCGGTTAAGGAAATCGTTGCCGATTTAATTAAGGATTACCGCCATATAGACGCACTTTCCCATTATGAATTCTATGAAATGGGGCTTATCAACACACCTGTTCCCGGCACACCCTACATTAAACCTTTTATTGAAAATAAGGTTCCTGATTTGTGGTGTTACTATTGTGGCGGTCAGGCAATAGGTGTTTCAAACTGCCACTTTGCAATGTCCCTTTCAAGAACACGTTATATTGGTGTGCAATTCTTTAAATATAACGTTAAGGGATTTTTGAACTGGGGTTATAACTTCTATAATAACCAATGGTCTTATGAACACGTTGATCCGTTCCTTACTTCAACGGGCGAAGGCTTTGTTGCAAGCGGTGATACATATATGGTATATCCTGCGCCTGACGGAACGGCATGGGAATCCAACAGATATATGGCGTTCTATGAGGCTCTTGAAGACTTACGCGCAATGAAGCTTTGCGAAAGCCTTTATTCCTATGATGAAGTTGTTAAGGTGATTGAAGAAATTACGGGCGAAATAGTTTTTGATAATTGCGTTTGTGATTCTGAAACTATGCTTAAAATTCGCCATACCGTTGACAATATGATTTTTGAGAAGTTAGGAAAGTAAGGTGAAAAATATGGATATTAAATTTATTTCATCTCTTGAAAAATGTTTTATCGAGGATAATCTTGATAAGTTTACCGAATATAAGCAGGCAACCATATTTAAAAATGAAAAGTTTAATTTTCAGGTTGCGTTAAAGAGCGAAAAACTTACTGAAATGTACGGTAAATATGATGTGTTTCCTATAATTGAAAGCGAAATCAGCGATTATATTACCATCAAAGAAGTTTCCTATATTCCCTGCGAAATTCCTGCAATATTAACTTGCGATGAGGGCGTTGACAGAACAAAAGCAGGTATTTTCCCTGATTCATTAAAGGAACTTCACTATCTTGGTAAATTGCGCGTTGCAAGCGAACAATTAAGAACGCTTATGGTTACCGTTGACCCGGCCTGCAAGGTTTCGGGAACTTTCCAAATTAGAGTTAAATTTGTTGAGGCCATATATGATAAAGGCGTTAAGCCTACCGATAAACTTTTCTGTGAGGATACGTTTACCATTACTGTTAAGGATATGCTTTTGCCTGAAATCAGAGATAATACCTATCCTGAAAATTCAACCAATGCCTTAGCAAAAACAACGCATTTTATGGGCGTTGACGAAATGGCAAGACCTTATGCAAGAACACGTCTTATGGGAGCAAAACTTTTTAAATATGGATTTATAAACAATCTTGATGCCATAAAGATCGATCCCAAATCAAGACATTATTTTGCGTTCCTTGAAATGAAACAAGACATTCGCGCATATATGCTTTGTGCAAAACTTATTTCCTTTGAGAAGACGATCCAATTAATGGAAGAAGTTCTTGGCGAGATCACGCTTGACAGTTGTTTATATAAGGTCGAACAGATGATGACATTAAGAACAAAAATAAACGAAATGATTTTAAAAAATAGGTAATTGAAGCGGTTTATGCTATTGACAAACCATTTTTTATATGGTAAAATTTTTCACAGATAAAGTCGAAAAATATCAATTTTCGGCTAAAAAAACGAAAGTGAGGAAACAAATTATGAAATTTTGTCCTAAGTGCAATGCACAACTTAATGACGATGCAGCATTCTGCACAAGTTGCGGAACACAGTTTGCACAGCCCCAGTATCAGCCCCAGTATCAGCAGCAGTATGCTCCCAAGTACGATCCCTATGATCACACCGCTGAGTTTGATCAGAAAGACATTTCCGATAACAAAGTTATCTCAATGCTCGTTTACCTTATGGGTTGGGTCGGTATTGTTATCGCTCTTTTAGGAAGCAGCACTTCAAAGTATGCAGCATTCCATGTACGCCAGGCACTTAAGTTTGTTGTTATTGAAACACTTGTTGGCCTTTGCGCAGCACTTCTTTCATGGACATTTATCGTGCCCATCGCAGCAGCAATTTTCTTGATCGTTCTTTTCGTTATCAAGATTATATGCTTCTTCCAGATCTGCAGCGGCAAAGCAGTTGAGCCTTATATCATCAGAGCATTTGGCTTCTTAAGATAATAATCAAAAAGCTAAAAAAGCAGGTGATTTCACCTGCTTTTTGTTTTTTTATAAAAAATTTTTTTCTTTTTTTAAAAAACGCTTGACAGAATTTTCATTATAAAATATAATTGGTTACGTTAATAAGTCGCGAGTGTGCTGGAATTGGCAGACAGGCATGACTAAGGATCATGTGTCAACAGACGTAAGGGTTCAAGTCCCTTCATTCGCACCAAGCTTTAAAGCCTTGTGATTACTGCTTAGTCGGTGATTGCAGGGCTTTAATTCTTATATAAAACCAAATTTGTGGCGCATACAACAAAAAGCAGAATTGCTTTTTGTTGAGAGGAGATACAGCGGAGCCAAAAAGCTTTTCGCAGACTTGCGGAAAGCGTAAGACGGAGCTTGTATCGACGAAGTCGGTGATTGCAGGGCTTTAATTCTTATATAAAACCAAATTTCTGGCGTAAAAAAGTGGCTTCTGCCACTTTTTTATTTATGTAAACCTTTTCTTCTTAATATTGCAAGAACTTCGTCAGGGTTATTGCAGGTTATAAGTTCTGTACCCATTTCAATGCACTTTTCAATGGAGGCTTCGTCTTTTGCATAAGTACCTGCCCAAACGCGTACGCCGGTTTTTTCACTTAATTCCTTAATTTCCTCAACGGTAACCTTGCCCTCAAGAATACCGAAAACGCAACCGCAATAGGAAGTGGTAATAAAATGATCCCACGACCAACTTTTCTCTGCAACGGGGAAATATGTGTGCATTTTATATTTATTGCCGTGCTTTTTGTAAATATACTCAAGAAGTTTTCCATGACCGGAATTGAAAACGCATCTATCGGCGAAGTTGTATTCTTCAACCGTTTCGATAGTTTTATCGCAAACGTAATAGGCAAGTTCTTCAAAACCATCTTGAGGATATATTTTAAGTTCAAGATCAATAGTTAAAGAGGGATGATCTTTTATAAGTTCCATAAACTCTCTTAAGGTAGGAATTTGTTCTTCGTTGCCTGCATTAAGCCTTCTTATTTCCTCAAAGGTAAACTGATGTACGTTGCCTGTGCCGTCAGTTGTGCGATCAACGGTGGAATCATGTATAAGTACCAATTCTCCGTCGCTTGTCATTCTTACGTCGGTTTCAAGTTGGTCAACGCCAAGTTCAATGGCTTTTTTAAAAGCCATTATTGTATTTTCAGGATATTTATCTTTCCAACCTCTGTGTGCTGCAACAAAAATGTTATTTTTTGATTGTGTCCAATAATTCATTATTATAATTCCTTTACTTTTAGATATTTTTTAACAGCGATAAGGAAACGCAAGTTTATGTTAGATATTATATTTTATCAAAAGAGTAAAGTCAATAAAAAAATGAAAGGCATTGACTTCTTTGTGATGAAGTGTTATAATTAATAAAGACATTGATGATTCAATTAAAGAACAGTTACAGATTGCTTATGACGGAATGAGCGCAACCTTTGAACAGTCCCTTGAGACTATGCAGACAGAATTAGAAGAACTTGAATATTATCAGGTTAAAGTTTGCGATAAGAACGGCGAAGTTCTTGCAACAATCACAGCAGGCGATAAGTAATTTAAAAAAGTAAAAAACCCTTCTTT
>JAZULU010000211.1:0-23525 GCA_045603265.1 Clostridia bacterium | reverse complement strand
ATAGAAGGTATATTCGTCCTAGTCATCAAAGGTTCCGATAGGCGCATCGCCGTGACCGAAATCATTTGTTCCGCCAAAAACAACAACGATATCGGCATCAGGATCAAGCTCGTCAACTCGTTTAACGAAGTCGTTTTTATCAAACATTTCGTTATATGGGGTGGTTTGTCTTGCGATTCTTGTGCCACTTATGCCGTGATTGGAAACTGTTGCTCCTGATAAACGCTGAAAAACATCAGTATATCTGTTTTCTGTTTTATCAGCGCCAACACCTTGTGTAATGCTATCACCTAAAAAAACTATTTTCAAACCTTTTAATTCCATAGATTTAATCCTCCCGTATTTTTAGTTATTATACATCTGTTAAAAAATGAAATCAAGTATTTTTTAGTTTTAAATATTTTTCCTTTGTAGCGATTCCGCCGCGAATATGACGTTCTTCTTTGTGAATTTCCATAATCGCTTTAATTTTAACAAAAAGATCGGTATTTATATGTTCAAGTCTTTCGGTAATATCTTTGTGTACGGTGCTTTTGCTGATGCCAAATTTTTTTGCTGCACCCCGTACTGTATCATGGGTATCTAAAATATATTGGGCAAGTTCAAGTGTTCGTTCTGAAACCCAATCGTTATGCATAAAAAAACCTCCCTAAAAGGAATATCTTATTAAAAAATATTCCTTGTGGGAGATTTATAGAACACATTATTAAAAAATTATTGTATATACCATGTTCTGCTTAAATATTCTGTACGGAACATAACATATTCGTCATTATACATTTTGAAATCACAACAGTAGTTATAATAGTTTTTGCCATAGTAAATTTTTACCGGAATGGTGAGATCACAATCTTCAAGTTGAGTGTTTTTTATTGAACCATAGCCAATAGTAACACCGCGCTCGATTTCGGAAAGACCTTTTCTTAAACCTTCGGTAATTTCAACGTTATACACTTTAAAAAGATCCATCATAAGTGCTTTGTCTTCATTGCTTAAAAGCACGTCAGATGAAAATTCAAAAGAAATAAATTCAGGTTTCTTTTTCATATTTGAATTAACTACAGTATTAAGAACGTAGTCTGTTGATTCAAAAATTGCTTTTGTGATGGCGGAGCAATTTTCGGGTATTTCGATGCGAACATTGCCCATTATTTCGTGAGAAACGTCTTCGACGTGTTTAACTTCATTATTGCATCCGGTAAACAACAGAATAAAAACAAATAAAAAAGATAATATTTTTTTCATACAAGACCTCAATAAATTACTTTGTTAAGTTTATTATACATTATTTCTTGCTTATTTGCAAATATTTATTCTCAATTTAGAAATGTTTGTGAAAAATCATTTTTTAGGGGGCGGATTGCTTTACAGAATTGAATTTTTTTTGTATTATATATAATTACAAGGAGTATTTTAGATTTCGAAAGAGGTTTTATTTTGGGTATTACGTTAAAACAATCTTATAAAAATATGATTCAAATATTGAAAAAAAGCAAAGGATCACTATTTAATGCATTTATTCTTGCGTTAATTCCGGTACTTATAATTTGCTGTTACAGTTTTTTTGTTGTCTATGGCGGAACAAGTCTTGACTATTCTGTAATGGATGGTTTTGATGTAGAAGGTATGCTTTTAGGTGAAAATGAAGCAATAACAAAATTTCAGGAAGCAATGCTTAAAATTTTACCTGATGTTTCTTACGAAATGCGTTTTGGTGATCTTGCTCTTGATATTATAAATACAGTTATTGTAGCAGTTTTTGATGCTTTTGTCATTCTTGTTGCTACGGTACTGTTTTTTGATAAAAAATATACTTCATCTGATGCACTGAAAGAAGCTTTCAAAAAAGTCCCATCTGTACTTTTTTTAAGCATACTTGTATCTTGGCTTGTTATTGAAATACAAAACATGATTTATTCAGGCGTTTTTATGTTCTTTGCATCAATACACATTAAAAGCCTTGTTATGATTTATTCTGCATTTGTATCAGCACTTTTAATAGCGGGCGGAATGACTTTTCTTGCATCTTGGTTACTTCTTTATGTACGTTATACGGCAATAGCGGCAGTAAGTGGAAGATGTCGTTTTATGATTGCTTTCGGTTATGGTAAAGAAGTATTAAAAGGCAACGTGTGGCGCGGAATGCTCAGAATAATGCCTTTTATAATCGGAGGTCTTATTTTACCTGCTTTTCTTCAAGGTGTAGCCATTGCATTGGGAAAAAATACTGTAATTATGATCGTTCTTGTTGCATTAAGTACGGTATTGGAACTTCTTTCCTTCTGGTTTATGTGGATATATACCATATCGGAATTTTATAATCTTGAAAAAGCATCGGGAATTCAGCAAAAGATTCAGGATGCTGTTATGCGTGCGATGAATATGCGTAGTTTTGAAGAAAATGAAGATACTAACAATGAGGAAGATAAAAAGGAGTAATTTATGGAAAATAAAAAAATGATGATACTTCCATTACGAGGCGTGGTAGTATTTCCCAATATGACAATTAACGTTGAAGCAGTAAGAAAAAAGGCGGTATCTGCCATTGAAGAAGCTATGGCAGGCGATAGTCTTGTTATGCTCGTTTCCCAAAAAGACCCTGAAATAAAAGAGCCTACGGGTGATGACATATTTACAGTAGGCACTATTGCTAAGATAAAGCAGTTGCTTCGTTTGCCCGGTGAAGGCGTAAGAATAGTTGCGCAAGGACTTCAAAGGGGCAAGGTTGATAGTTTTATTCTTAATGAAGATAGTTTTTGCGGTGACGTAAGTTACATTGAAGAAATTGCCGAGTTTGATCTTATTGAAGCCGAAGCACATATGCGAATGGTCATAGGCGAACTTGAAATTTATACAAAGAACGGCAAAAAAATTCCGAGCGACGTTATTCAAGCAGTAAGAAATATGCGCGCACCGGGTCTTGTTGCGGATACGGTTGCTGCTGCAGTTATTGATGATATGAACAAACGTCAGGAATTGTTAGAGGCCCTTGATCCCATTGATAGACTTGAAAAACTCTTTGCCTATCTTGACAATGAAAATCAGATTCTTTCTATTGAACAACGTGTTCGTGGAAGAGTAAAAACTCAGATGGATAAGGCACAGAGGGATTATTATCTTCATGAGCAAATAAAAGCGATTCATCAGGAACTTGGCGATAGTGATGAATCCTTAAACGATGAATTATTGAAAAGAATCAAGGCAAGCAAAATGCCTGCTGATGTTCGCAAAAAAGCGGAAAAAGAACTATCAAGAATGGCAAAAATGCCTGCGGCTATGCCTGAAACGGCTATTTTACGTTCTTATGTAGAAACACTTGTTGATCTTCCTTGGAAAAAACAGACCGAAGATAATCTTGACCTTGATAATGCACAGATGATTCTTGATCGGGATCACTATGGAATGTTCAAGGTTAAAGAAAGAATTATTGAATATCTTGCAGTGCGCGCTTTATCAAATTCCATGCGTGGACCGGTACTTTGTTTTGTGGGCCCTCCCGGAGTAGGTAAAACTTCCATTGCTAAATCTATTGCAGAAGCAGTTGGCAGAAAATTTGTGCGAATGAGCCTTGGTGGATTGAGAGATGAAGCGGAAATTCGCGGACACAGACGCACTTATGTTGGCGCAATGCCCGGCAGAATAATTACCGCTATGAAGCAGGCGGGCACAATAAATCCCGTGTTCCTTTTTGATGAAATCGATAAAATGGCATCCGATTATAAGGGCGACCCTTCAAGTGCAATGCTTGAGGTGCTTGATCCTGAACAAAATAATACTTTTAGAGATAATTTCTTGGAAGTGCCATACGATTTAAGCAACGTTATGTTTATTACAACGGCAAACTCTTTAGAAGGAATTCCCGGCCCGTTAAGGGACAGAATGGAAATAATCGAACTTTCAAGTTATACTGACGTTGAAAAACTTCATATTGCCCAGGATCACCTGATGGCAAAGCAACTTAAAGAAAACGGAATGGCAGAAGGTGACGTATCAGTTACTGATGAAGCAATGCTTCACATGATAAATAATTACACTCGTGAAGCCGGTGTACGTTCTCTTGAAAGACAGATAGGTCAACTCTTGCGTAAGTGTGCATGCAGATTTGTTAAAAACGGAAGACGTGCAATTAAGGTTGAGAAAGACCAACTTGAAGAGCTTATCGGCAAGCCCAAATATCATAGAGACGATGTTATTCTTGAAAATAAAGTTGGCTCTGCAACGGGACTTGCATGGACAAGTATTGGCGGCGAAACTCTTGAAATTGACGTTACAACTTATATTGGTGGTGGCGAACTTCTTTTAACAGGTCAGTTAGGCGATGTAATGAAGGAGTCCGCAAGAACTGCATTCTCTCTTATCAGAACGCGTGCCGATAAATTTAATATTCAACCGGAATTCTTTAAAGAAAAGGATATTCATATTCATATTCCCGAAGGTGCAACACCCAAAGACGGTCCTTCAGCAGGTGTTACCATGTTTACTGCAATGGTTTCCGCAATTACGGGGATTCCCGTTCGCGGTGATACTGCAATGACAGGTGAGATCACTTTGCGCGGCAGAGTTCTTCCCATTGGCGGGTTAAAAGAAAAATCTCTTGCGGCATACCGCGGCGGCATTAGAAGAATTATTATTCCCATTGATAATCAAAAGGATATTGATGACGTTCCTGAAGAAGTAAGAAACAATATTCAATACATTTCCGTTGAAAGTGTTGATGAAGTTCTTGAAAATATTCTCGCAAAGGATTTATGACAAATGATTATAAAAAAAGCAGTGTATGATTACGGCTTTGCCTATTCATCACAGTATATTGACAAAAATTTACCTGAAATTGCCATAGCAGGTAAATCAAACGTAGGCAAATCAAGTTTTATAAACATGATCTGTAATAATGGCAAATTATCAAAAGTAGGGCAGACTCCGGGAAAAACCATATTGATAAATGCCTTTAAAATTAATGATAGTTTTTATTTTATGGATTTTCCGGGGTATGGATACGCAAAGGTAAGTGATAAGGAAAAAGAACGTTGGGTAGGGCTTATGGAAGGCTATCTTGCACGTTCTGAACAACTTAAAGGCGTTATTCTTCTTATTGATATTCGTCATTCATCCTCAGAAGGCGATAAAGATATGATTAAATGGCTTTCTTACTATCATATACCTTTTATTGTTGGTGCAACAAAAGCAGATAAATTAAGCGCTTCACAAATACAAAAAGCAATTAAAACCTTGTCTGTTGAAACGGGAATAATTGCTAATATGATAATTCCCGTATCTTCCGTAAAAAGAACGGGTAAAGAAGAAATCTTATCTAAAATAGAAGAAATGCTTTCAAGAGGTCTTTAAGATGAATATTAAAAAAGAATTTTTATGTTCTTGCGGAAAAAAACACACTGTGAGTATTGATGCTGTTATTATTGAAAATAATGCAATCTTAAAGTTACCTGAAATTATAAGAAGATATACAGGCGGAAAGGTTTTTATTCTTGCTGATAAAAATACGTTTAATGCAGCAGGGGAAAAAGTAACTGAAGTTCTAAAAGATAATAACATAGAATATTCTAAATTTGTTTTTGAAGGCGATGTAACACCTGATGAACACTCTGTTGGTGCGGCAATAATGCACTTTGATACTAAGTGCGAAATCGTTGTTGCCATCGGTTCAGGCGTCATTAACGATATAGGTAAAATCGTCGCAAACGTTACTAATAAACCCTATATTATAGTTGCAACAGCACCTTCTATGGATGGATATGCGTCAGCAACATCATCAATGGAAATGAGTGGACTTAAGGTTTCTCTGAACTCAAAATGCGCAAATGTTATTATTGGCGATATTGACATTTTAAAAAATGCTCCTCTTAAAATGCTAAAATCAGGCTTAGGGGATATGATCGCTAAATATATAAGCATATGTGAATGGCGCATAGCAAATCTTCTTGTTGATGAATATTATTGTGAAGAGGTTGCAAATCTTGTCCGTTCGGCTTTACAAAAGTGCGTTGATAATGCTGAAAAACTTCTTGAACGTGATGATGAAGCAGTAAAAGCGGTTTTTGAAGGTCTGGTTGTCGGTGGGGTAGCCATGGCGTATGCAGGTGTTTCCCGTCCTGCATCGGGCGTTGAACATTATTTTTCCCACGTGTGGGATATGCGTGGTCTTGAATTTAAAACACCTGTTGACCTTCATGGTATTCAATGTGGTATCGGTACATATCTTGCCTCTGGGATATATGAACAATTAAGGAAAATAACTCCTGATATTGAAAAAGCAAGAAACTATGTAAAAGAATTCGATAATGAAAAATGGAATAGTGAATTACGTGCTTTTATAGGTAAAGGTGCTGAAGCGATGATTGCTTTGGAAGAAAAGGATCAAAAATATTCAGTTTTAAAGCATGAAACAAGAATAAAAAAGATTATTTTAGATTGGGATAATATTTTAAAAATAGTTGAAGAAGAAGTACCCACACAAGAGTATATCGGAAATCTTCTTGATAAAATAGATGCCCCAAAATTACCTGAGGAAATAAACATAAAAGACGATATATTGCTTAGTTTTAAGGCAACAAAGGATATTCGTGATAAATACGTTTTATCAAGATTATTCTGGGATCTTGGCATGATTAATGATGTTATAATATGAAAAAAGGCTTCTCAAAAAAGAGAAGCCTTTTAATTATATCTTCATTTCAACTGCATCGATTATTTCATCGCCCATAACGGCTAAAGCATAAGGTTTACCTGCTGAAAGCCTTGCTTCAATAAAGATATCTTCGCTGTTAAATACTTCAACGTCGCCATTAGAATGAAGTGCAAGAATGTTAACGGGTTCTTTAACGTAAACTGCACCTGCAACGCTTGTGCCGTTGGAACCGTTTTTCTTCCATTCAAAGGTTTTTGCGCCTTTTCTTGCGCGAAGACCAAGTTCGTAATCAACAGCTAAAGCGCGTTTTGCATAACCTTTATCGCTCATTACAACAATTTCGCCTTCATCGGTTATCTGTTGAGCAAATACAACAAAATCGTTATCGTCCATGGAAATGCCCTTAACACCTGCAGTAACTCTGCCCGTAACTGATAACTCGGATGTATCCATGTTAAGACTCATACCGCTCTTTGTAATATAAAGAACGCTTGATTCATTTTGTTGTAACTCAACGTTTACAAGTTCATCGTCGTATTTAAGAGTAAGCGAATTGAATTTATTTTTCTTAACTGCATATTCTTCCATATCGGAAACTTTTATCATGCCGTTTTTAGTCATGAACATAACGTTACCTTTGGGAAGAACGTTTTTATAGGGAATAGCAAGTAAAATTCTTTCATTTTCTGCCCAACCGGTGCAAAGTCTGCCCGGAGCACAGCCTTTATCACGCCATTTATATTCAGGAATATCTTCGATCTTAACATTATAACAGAATCCAAGATTGCTGAACAATAGCATATTCATATCAGTCTGTGCCTGATGCACGCAAATAAGAGCATCTGCAGTTGTTTCAGGGGTATCTTTGTTGGAAAGATTATAGTTTTTAACGGTTGCGCGCTTGATGTAACCTGAGCGATCGATGGAAACAACAACGTCTTCGATGGTTTTGAAAGTTTCTTTCGTAACGGTTTCTTCTGTATGACCGTAAATAATCTCCGTTCTGCGGGGATTTTTATATTTTCGTTTAATATCAAGAAGACTTTTTTTGATAACTGCATTAAGTTTTGCTTTGCTTGCGAGGATGCTTTCAAGTTCCTTGATAAGTTCGCGTACTTCTTTAAGATCTTTTTCAAGAGTTTCGATTTCAAGACCTGTCAAGCGTTGAAGTCGCATTTCAAGAATAGCGGTTGCCTGACGCTCTGTAAGATCAAAGGCTTCTCTCAAACGTTCTTTTGCGGTGCGCACGTTGGGAGATGAACGGATTATTTTAATAACTTTATCAATGTTTTTGATTGCGATCATTAAGCCTGAAAGAATTTCTTCCTTTAATCTTGCAGCATCAAGATCGTGGCGAACACGCTTGCGCTCAACTTCTTTTTGATATTCGATATAATATTTAGTTATCTGCAAAAGTCCCATTTGCATAGGTTTGCCGTCAGCGATAGCAACCATATTAACGCCAAAAGTCTTTTGCATATTTGAATATTTGTAAAGATAGGGCAGAATTTTATCAAGATCGCTGTCTTTCTTTACTTCAATAACGGCACGCAAGCCTTCACGGTCTGATTCATCACGAATATCACTTATTTGTGCAAGAGGACCTTTTTTCTCGTTGACCATTTTCATGATCTCAACAAGCATTTCCGCTTTGTTGGTTTGGTAAGGAACTTCGTTAATTACGATAAGTTTTTTGCCGTTAGAACCGTTTTCTATGGTAGTTTTGGCACGCATAATAAGTTTGCCGCGACCTGTTTCATATGCTTCACGAATTGCCTCGCCGTTAATTATCTGTCCCCCGGTAGGGAAATCAGGACCTTTTATATATTTCATCATCTCATCAAGAGTGATGCGAGGATTATCGATCTGCGCAACGATACCGTCAATAACCTCACCAAGATTATGAGAGGGAATGTTTGTTGCAAGACCAACAGCAATGCCCATTGCACCGTTCACAAGAAGGTTAGGGAATCTGCCTGGCAGAATATCAGGTTCTTTTCTTGTATCGTCAAAGTTCAATGACCATTTTATAGTATTTTTTTCAATATCCCTTAAAAGTTCAAGGGCAAGAGGCGCCATTCTTGCTTCTGTATAACGGAAAGCGGCGGCAGAGTCACCGTCGATAGAACCGAAGTTACCGTGTCCATCAACAAGGGGGGCACGCATTGCAAAGTCCTGGGCAAGGTTTACCATTGCACCGTAAATTGATGAGTCACCATGGGGGTGGTACTTTGCCATGGTTTCGCCAACTATGTTTGCTGACTTTTTAAAGGGCTTATCGGGCGTTAATCCCTGCTCATACATTACATATAAGATTCTTCTTTGTACGGGCTTTAAACCGTCTTCTACACGGGGCAGTGCACGCTCTAAAATAACGTGTTCGGAATAGGGGATCATGGAATCGTGCATTACAGATTCCATAGTCTGGGAAAGTATTATGCTATTGTCGATTATCTGGTCGTTCTTTTTAGCCATTTACTTTATAACCCCCATATCTTTTGCAAATTCATCAACTTTATTGAAGTTGGCATTTTCTATAATGTACTGTCTGCGCACATCAACTTTATCGCCCATAAGAACAGTTACAAGACGTTCTGCTTCGGTAGCATCCTCTATTGTAACTTGAACTAAAGTGCGGTGTTCAGGATTCATGGTTGTTTCCCAAAGTTGTTCAGGATCCATTTCACCCAAACCTTTGTAGCGCTGAATAACGTAGCCTCTGCCCATTTTTTCGGCTGCGGCAATACGTTCTTCATCTGAATAACAGTAAACAAGTTCTTTGGTAGAATTTTTTTCAAGTCTATAAAGCGGCGGAGTTCCGATATAAACGTGTCCTTCGGTAATAAGCGGTTTCATATAACGATAGAAGAACGTCAACAAAAGTGAACGTATATGTCCGCCGTCCTGGTCAGCATCGGCAAGGATGATGATTTTATGATACTTTAATTGGGTAATATCAAAATCGTCATCAATACCTGTTCCAAGTGCGGTAATAAGTGAACAATATTCTTCATTTCCTAAAATCTGCTCAATTCTTCTCTTTTCAGAGTTTGCAGGTTTACCACGAAGGGGAAGAATTGCCTGAAAACGTCTATCTCTACCTTGTTTTGCACTTCCGCCTGCAGAATCGCCCTCAACGATAATAAGTTCATTTTGTTCGGGTTTTTTGCCGGTGCAGGAAGCAAGTTTACCAACAAGTGCAGTAACGTCAAGACTGTTTTTCTTTCTTGCGATGTCTTTTGCTTTTTTTGCAGCTTCTCTTACTTTTGCGGCGGCAACAGCCTTTGCTAAAATAAGAGCACCGATCTCTTGATTTTTAGGATCGTCCAAAAACTTTTCAAGTTGTTCAGAAATAATTGCTTCAACTGCGGGACGTGCTTCTACTGAACCGAGTTTTGCTTTAGTTTGTCCCTCAAACTGAATATTTTGCATTTTAATAGCGATTACAGCAGTCATTCCTTCACGGAAATCTTCACCGTTAAAATTAGGATCTTTTTCCTTTAAAACTTCGGTACGGCGCGCATAATCGTTTAAAACCCTTGTTAAAGCAGTACGGAACCCCGTTTCGTGTGTTCCGCCTTCTTTGGTGGGAATGTTATTTACAAAAGAAACTGTATTTTCGTTATATGAGTCGGTATATTGAATAGCCGCTTCACAACGGATGCCGTTTGACTCACCTTTAAAGAACATAGGCTCGTCAAATACGGGAGTTTTTCCTTCATTTGAATATTTTACAAAGTCAGACAAACCGCCCTGATAGCAATATTGTTTTTCTTGCTCTTTGCCGGTACGCTTGTCAATAAGATTTATTTTAAGACCGGCATTAAGAAAAGCAAGTTCCTTAAGACGGTGCTTGATGGTATCAAAATTAAAAGAAACTGTTCCGAAAACAAGTTTGTCAGGCTTGAAAGTAACAAGTGATCCGTGCTTTGCACAAGTACCAACCTTTGTCAAGTGTGTTTTAGTAGCACCTGAAATAACGCTTTTTTTATCTTCGGTATACTGACGCTCAAATTCGGCGCGATATGTTTTATAGTCTTTGTAAACTTCAACGGTGGTCCATTCTGAAAGTGCATTAACTACTGAAGCACCAACACCGTGAAGACCGCCTGAATATTCGTATTGATTGTTATCAAATTTACCGCCTGCGTGAAGTTGAGTGAAAATAACCTCAACACCGGAAACACCTTTTTGTGGATGAATATCAACGGGCATGCCTCGTCCGTTATCTTCAACTGATGCAACGTTATCATCTGATAGGGTAATGGTAACTTCATCGGCGAAACCGTTTGCGGCCTCGTCAATGGCGTTATCAACGATCTCCCATAAAAGGTGGTGCATACCGTCAGGCCCCGTTGTACCAATGTACATACCGGGCCTCATGCGAACGGCATCAAGACCTTCTAAAATTTTAATATCTTTTGCATTGTATCCCATCAGATGACCTCCGAATTATTTAAAAATATCTACTTTCTTTTCTTCACCTTTAATAAGTCGTTTAACGTTTTCACGGTGCATAAATACCATAAGAATAAACATAAACCATAAAACGATGATCTGGATTATTCCGCCGTTTGTATCAAATATTGAAAAAACTATCGCTGCTGCAAGCATTGTAGACATGGAAACAAGAGAATAAAGTTTTATAAAAATGTTTGCACAGGCGGCAAGAATAATAAATATAACACCAAGGATTGGATTCATAAGTGTAAGAAGACCTAAAGAGCATGCAACGCCTTTTCCACCTTTAAATCCCATAAATACGGGGAAGTTATGACCGATTATAGCAGAAATGCCGCCAACAAAGATATAAGGCTCTTTAAAACCTTCAAGCCAAGTAAAACCATCAAAGCCCTTGCCGATAATGACACAGCCTAAAAGTGCCGCGGCTGCCGCTTTTATGGCATCACCAAAAAATACGGGAACGGCATATTTTAATCCAAAATTCCTTAAAATATTTGTGGCACCTGCATTACCGCTGCCTAAAGTACGAATATCTTTATTTGCTATAAGGCGTGCCATTATGTTGGCACAAGAAATATTACCTAAAAGGTAACCTAACATTACTGCAATAATATATCTTAAAACGATCATTCTTCTTTCTCCTTTTCTCTGAGAATGAGGTTTATGGGTGTTCCTCTGAAACCGAAAGCTTCGCGGAAACTGTTTTCAAGGTAACGTTTATATGAAAAATGCATAAGTTTCTGGTCGTTTACAAACAGAATAAACGTAGGCGGTTTGATTGCAACCTGAGCGGCATATTTGATCTTTAAGCGTCTTCCGTTTTTTGTGGGAGGCTCGTTTAACTGCATTGCATCTGAAAGTGTATCATTAAGAACACCGGTTGTAATACGTTTTGATGCCGATTCGTTTATCTCTTTTACCATTGATAAAAGTTTATGTGTGCGTTGACCTGTTTTTGCTGAAATGAATATATAATCAACGTAATCCATAAAAGCAAGATCAGCACGCATTTTCTTTTTGAACTTTTCGCTTGTGTTGGTATCTTTTTCAATAAGATCCCATTTGTTTACAACGATTAAAGACGCTTTTCCTTGCTCTTTTACATATCCTGCAATTTTAACATCCTGCTCGGTCATACCGGCTTCTGCATCAAGAACTATTAAAGCAACGTCACAACGTCTTATTGCATCAAGGGAGCGGATAACGCTATATCTTTCAACTGTACCGTCATCTATTGATTTTTTTCTGCGGATACCGGCAGTATCAATAAGAACGTACTTTTGCCCGTCTTCTTCAAAGGGAGTATCTATAGCGTCACGGGTAGTTCCTGCAATATTACTTACAATAGAGCGCTCATGACCAAGGAGTTTATTTACAAGCGAAGATTTTCCTGCATTAGGTTTTCCTACAACGGCAATTTTTATAGTATCGTCTTCTTCCTCGTCTTCAAGATTGTGAGGGAAGTTTTCAACTATTCTGTCTAAAAGATCGCCGATTCCCGTCATATTTAATGCAGAAATGGCACAAGGCTCACCTAAGCCTAAAGAATAGAAATCATATACGCTGTCTTCCTGGGAAGGACCGTCAACTTTGTTTACTACCAGAATAATATTATTGTGTTTTTTTCTTAAATATTCTGCAACGTCTTCATCTGCCGAGAGCATACCTTGTCTTCCATCGGTAAAAAACAAAATAACGTCAGCAGTTTCAACGGCAACTTCGGCTTGTTTGAGCATCTCGTTATAAAAGATATCGTCACTTTTTAACTCAATACCACCGGTATCGATAAGTGTAAAAGAGTAATCAAGCCATGTAACGTTAGTATAGATTCTGTCACGGGTAACGCCGGGTGTATCTTCAACTATTGAAAGGCGTTTACCTGAAATTTTATTAAAAAAAGTGGATTTACCTACGTTAGGTCTGCCGACAACGGCAACAAGCGGTTTCATTTAATCATTCTCCTTAATGCCAATAAGTGCCTGGGCAAAAGCCGCACCGGTATTTTCAATGGGTGTGACTTTATTGTTTATCCAATTTTCAACATCTTCAACAGTTAAATCATCTAAAAATTTTCCGTTTTCGCCGCGGAGCATAACGTCGGAAATAAAGACTTCACTACCAAGATCTTTACCTTCCAACTGAACGGAAATATCTTTTCCGGTTAAAAGACCGGTTACAGTAACGGATTCACCAAAAAAGAAGTTGGTTATAGGATAAATATTTACTGTTAAATTTGGGAAATATTCGTTTAATATTTTTACCATTTCTGTCATAAATCCGTAAGCGGAAACACCCGTTGCAATGGAAACCTTTCTATCGGGAATCCACGGTGGCAGATTTGGTATATAATCAAGAAGTTCCTGTTTAAACTTTGCAAGCATACCTACGCCGTTTTCGATTTGAACAAAATCTTCATACTCATTGGCGTTAGGTACGGGAAGACCTGCCTGAACATAAAACTCATCAGATGGGAATATAAAACGTGAACCTTTAAATTCAAGGCAACTTTCTTGCCATTTTGTAATTTCTTCAACAATGTGTTTAGCATCAAGATCGGAAAACTTCTTTAATTTTTCAAGTTTTTTTCTGTGATAGGTAAGCCCTACCGGAACAACTGCCAAAGATTGACAGTATGGGTATAAAGTAAATAAATCTTCAAAAGATTTTCTTAATTGGAATCCGTCATTTATTTCCGGACAAAGAACTATTTGAGTGTGGAAATATATTCCTGCATCAGCAAAACGTCTTAATATGGACATAATATCTTGTGCTTTAGGATTTCCAAGCATGTAACGGCGAAGTTCAGTGTCCGTTGCGTGAACGGAAATATAGAGGGGGGAAATGTGCTGATCTATAATGCGTTGAATTTCACGCTCTGAAACGTTGGTAAGCGTAACGTAGTTTCCAAAAAGAACGGACATACGCCAATCGTCATCTTTCACATAAAGTGTCTTGCGCATGTTGGGCGGTAATTGATCAACGAAACAGAAAATACATTTGTTTGAGCATGAACGCATACATAAAAGATCGTTTTCAAAACGCAAGCCTAATCGTTCTTCGTCATACTTTTCTATATCAAAAAGAACAGCTTCGTCGGTATCTTGTTCGATTATAGTAAGAGTAAGTTCGTTCATTGCATCGTAATACTGATAATCAAGAAGATCCCTTACCGGTTGGTCATTAATGGCAACAAGAATATCACCGGGCTTTATATTAAGCTCGGCACAAACGGAATTTTCTTCTACCCCGATTATTTTGTGGCGCATATTGGACCTCCTTTAAATTTAAAACTCAATATATAGTATAACACAAATTTCCATATTTTTCAAGCGAAAACATTTTACAGATCAGAAAGGGCGGGAAGAACGGTCTCGAAATCCACACCATACCAATTAGAATCAGGATTTTTTACCGTTGCTTCCATGGAAAGATAAGTAAAATCAACAGCACTTTTTAGTGATTCTTTTATAGAACGTCCTTTTATAAGGCAAGAAAACAGAACTGAAGCAAAAACGTCACCTGTTCCATGAAATGTTCGTTGAATCTTGTCTCTTAAGTAAAAGTCAAATTCATCGGTTTCCGAATTATAAATTACAGCACCTAATTTATTATTCTCTTCAACACCGGTTATGACACAGATTTTAGGACCCAAGGCACAAAGGGAATGCGCATATTCTTTTATATCTTGTATTGAAGTGTATGTGAGTGCACCGTCTTTACCTAATAAAAAGCCGGCTTCAGTTACGTTTGGCACAATAATATCAGCTTTAGCGCAAAGATTTTTCATTGCATCTGGAAAACTTTTATCAAAACCTGAATATAATTTTCCGTGGTCGCCCATAACGGGATCGATTAAAGTTAGTGTATTAGTGCTTTTAAAATTATCAATAAAATTGCATACAACGTTTACTTGTTCTTTTGAGCCTAAATATGCAGAATAGATACCGTCAAAAGTAAATTTCTGTTTTTTAAATTCATCTAAAATACCTTGCATTTGTTCGGTAAGATCATAAAAACAGAAACTATTAAAGGCGGTGTGATTTGATAAAAGGGCAGTGGGTATGGGACAAGTTTCTATGCCCATAGAAGAAATAATAGGTAAAGCGACTGCCAAAGAGCATTTACCTACACAAGAAATATCTTGCAGTGTTACTATACGTTTCATTACTCTTCAAAATCAAGGCAAAGTCTAGCCTTTGTAAAAGGGCGAATAAAGTTGTCTGCGGCGTATACATGATCAGGATGTACCTGATAACCCTTTAAGGCGTCTTCAGAAGTAAAAGTGCTGTCAAGCATCATATCTGCATTTGATGATTCCATAGCCACTATGTTGAGTTTTATATCAACAAGTCCGTCGATTTTTCCGTTAAGACCTTCAAGGGCTTTTTTTGCATCAAGAAGAACTTGTTGCTTCTTATCGCCTTGGATTTCATCTTTAAGTTGCCAAAGTATAACGTGTTTAACCATAGTTGTTCTCTCCTTGAAAATATAATATATTATATTATAGCAGATAATAGCAATATGTTAAAGCACTTTTTTTTAAAAGATGTTTTACAGTATTTGATTGTTGTGGTAAAATAGCAATATCAAAAAGATAAGGAATATTTAAAATGTTAAAACTACTGAAATTTTTGGGAAAATATAAAAAAGAAACAGTGCTGGGGCCTCTTTTAAAAATGATTGAGGCGCTTTTTGAACTTTTTGTACCACTGGTGATTTCTCAACTTATAGATATTGGTATTAATGGTGAAAATGGCAGCGATAGGGGATATATCGTCAGCAGATGTCTTATACTTGTTGCTTTTGGCATTTTTGGACTTTTATTTTCGGTAACGGCTCAATATTTTGCAGCAAAGGCAGCAACGGGAGTGGTAAAACACGTTAGATTTAAACTTTTTGAGCATATACAGACTTTAGGTTATCCCGAAATTGATAAACTTGGAAAATCAACAATGATCACAAGGCTTACAAGCGATATTAATCAGGTGCAGAACGGAATAAATCTTTCTTTAAGATTATTGTTACGCACGCCATTTGTTGTTTTTGGTACAATGATAATGGCATTTACCGTGGATAAAAAACTGGCACTTATTTTTGCGGTTGCAATTCCTATACTTGCCGTTATAGTTTTTTCTATTATGCTCATTTCAATTCCTTTATATAAGAAAGTTCAGCAAAGACTTGATTCTGTACTTTTATCTGCACGGGAAACTCTTTCAGGTGTCCGCGTAATTCGTGCTTTTTGCCGTGAAGAAAATGAAGAAAAGCGTTTTAACGAGAAAAACGATCATCTTGTTTCAATGCAAGTACTTGTAGGCAGAATTTCTGCCCTTATGAATCCTTTGACTTACGTTATCATTAACCTTGCTATTGTGTATCTGATTTATAAAGGCGCTATAACGGTTGAAGCAGGTGTTATTAGTCAAGGTGCTTTAATTGCGCTTTACAATTATATGTCGCAAATTCTTGTTGAGCTTATCAAACTTGCAAACCTTATTATAAACATTACACGCTCATTTGCCTGCGGAAACAGAATTCAGGCGGTGCTTGAAATTGAGCCTTCACAAAAAAACGGAACAAATGAAATCGTGGATAAAAACGCACCGGCTGTTGAGTTTGAAGATGTTTCACTCATTTACGGTGATGACCGTGAACCATCTGTTGAAAACGTTACTTTTACAGTAAAAAGTGGGGAAACCATAGGAATAATCGGTGGAACGGGTTCAGGCAAAACCAGTCTTGTAAATATGATTCCGCGTTTTTATGATGCTCTTAAAGGAACGGTAAAGGTTTTTGGAACAGACGTAAAAGAATGGGACATGGATTCGTTAAGAGATAATATTGGCATAGTTCCCCAAAAAGCAGAACTTTTTAAGGGGACTATTCGTGATAATCTTAAATGGGGAAATGAAGATGCTACTGATGAAGAACTTCTTTTTGCTCTTGAAAAAGCGCAGGCACTTGATGTTATTAAAAGCAAAGAAGAAGGTCTTGATGCTCCCGTTGAACAGTATGGCAGAAATTTTTCAGGCGGGCAAAAACAACGTCTTACTATTGCACGCGCTATTGTAAAAAATCCTGCAATTCTCATTTTTGATGATAGTGCATCTGCACTTGACTATGCAACTGATGCGCGTTTGCGTAGTGCTTTAAAGACCATGGATAATACTGTATTTATAGTGTCACAACGAACGTCTTCAATACGTCATGCAGATAAAATAATTGTTCTTGAAGATGGTAAAATTACCGCCATCGGAACACATGATGAACTTCTTAAAACATCCTCTGTTTATAATGAGATTCACAACTCACAGGTGAAGGAGGAAAATCATGAATAAGCAGGCATTTTTGAAAATTCTTAAATATATAGGCAAATTTAAGGGACTTTTAATTGTTTCGATACTTTTATCAATAATAACTGTTTTACTTACTCTTTACGTTCCGATCGTTGTAGGGGATGCAATAGATTTGATAATCGGAAAAGGAAACGTTGATTTTAAAGGCGTAGGCGAATTACTCGTAAAAGTCATCGTGGTGGTTCTTATTACTGCTATCATACAGTGGATCTGCAGTATGATAAATAATAGAGTTACTTATGGTGTAGTAAAAGATGTTCGTGAAGCAGCATTTTCCAAAATACAAAAATTGCCTTTAAAGTATATTGATACTCATCCTACCGGTGAAACTGTAAGCAAAATTATATCAGATACCGATCAGTTTGCTGATGGATTGCTTATGGGTTTTACGCAGTTGTTTTCAGGTGTTGTTACGGTTATAATGACGCTTGTGTTTATGTTAAGACTTAACTGGAAGATAGCACTTGTTGTAGTTGTTTTAACGCCCTTATCTCTCGTTATTGCGAACTTTATAGCAAAGCGTACTTATTCAATGTTTAAAAAACAATCGGAAACGCGGGGAGAGCAAACTGCATATATTGATGAAATGATTTCAGGTGCCAAGGTCGTTAAAGCGTTTTCAAGAAAAGAAAAATGTCTTGAAAAATTCAGAGAAATCAATGATCGTCTTGAAAAACATTCGTTAAAAGCGATTTTCTTTTCATCACTTACTAATCCAACTACACGTTTTGTAAACAGCGCAGTATATGCGGCTGTGGCTTTAGTTGGCGGATTAAGCGTACCCGGAAGTTTAACTGTTGGCGGACTTACAATATTTTTAAGTTATGCAAATCAATATACAAAGCCGTTTAATGAAATTTCAGGCGTGGTTGCAGAAATGCAAAATGCATTGGCTTGTGCATCAAGAGTCTTTGAACTTATTGAAGAAGAGCCTGAGATTAAAGAAAATACAAAAGAACTAATTAACGTTAAAGGTGAAGTCGAACTTAATAACGTTGCGTTTTCTTACGTTCCTGAAAAGCAACTTATAAAGAATCTTTCGTTGCACGTTGAAAATGGTAAGCGTGTTGCTATTGTTGGACCGACAGGGTGCGGAAAAACGACACTTATAAACCTTCTTATGCGTTTTTATGATGTTGTTGACGGAGCAATCGCGGTTGACGGTGAAGATATTAGAGAGGTTACACGTCATTCTTTAAGGTCCAATTATGGAATGGTACTTCAGGAAACATGGTTAAGGTCGGGGACTATTGCGGAAAACATAGCCTTTGGTAAAGAAAATGCAACGGAAGAAGAAATAATTCAGGCGGCTAAAGCGGCACATGCTCACAGTTTTATTAAGCGTATGCCCAATGGTTATGATACTGTTATTGGAGAAGACGGCGGAAGTCTTTCACAAGGGCAAAAACAACTTCTGTGTATTGCGCGAATCATGCTTTCTCTACCACCAATGCTTATTCTTGATGAAGCAACATCGTCCATTGATACGAGAACTGAACAAAAGATTCAAGATGCCTTTATGAAACTGATGAAAGGCAGAACAAGTTTTATTGTTGCACACCGACTTTCTACCATACAGAATTCTGATGTGATTTTAGTAATGAAGAACGGAAATGTTGTAGAAAAAGGAAGCCATAAAGAGTTACTTAAACAAAAAGGTTTCTATTACGAACTATATAACAGTCAGTTTGAAACTGAATAAAATAAAACCCTGCGGTCTGCAGGGTTTTTGTTTATTCTTCGTTCTGAATTTTTGTGATCTTATCGATACGTTGTGTATGGCGTCCGCCCATAAATTCGGCATCAAGCCATGTATCAACAATATCAAGAGCAAGATTAAGACCGGTAACACGGGCACCTAATGCAAGTACATTTGAATCATTATGTTCTCTTGTAGCATGGGCAGAGAATGTATCACCGCAAAGTGCACAACGAATTCCTTTTACTTTGTTGGCAGCAATACTCATGCCGATACCTGTACCGCAGATAAGTATGCCTTTTTCACAATCACCGTTTGCAACTGATTTTGCAACGGGGTATGCATAATCGGGATAATCTACACTATCGGTAGAGTTGCAACCAAAATCTTTTATTTCAATTCCCTTTTTTGTTAAATGTTCGATTATTGCGAGTTTTAATTCGTAACCGCCATGGTCACATCCGATAGCTATCATTATTTTTCCTCCTCGTCAGCAGCAAGAAATTTGTTTATAAGATCGAGGAGCGCATCACAATCAATATTATGCACCATGCAAGCTTCTTCAAGTGATTCGTTTTGTGCGCTTGGGCATGAAACACAAAACATTCCGTGACCTAAAAAAAGTGCGGCAACTTCATGATTCATTTCTAAGATTTCACCAATGGTGTTTTGTTTTGTTGCTTGTTTCATAAATAAAACTCCTTTTGATTTGATAAATATATTATATAAGCATTTGATATTTTTGTCAATTTTCATATGCGTATTTTGTGTTGTTTTTTCTACTTTTGTCAATAACGGTTATTCGACAAAAGAATTTCTTTATTTTTTATAAAAAACATGTATCATGAAATCAAAAGAATTATGAGGTGATTTTTATGGGAAGGATAATAGTAGTTACGTCGGGTAAGGGCGGCGTCGGTAAAACAACAGCATGTGCGAATATTGGATGTGCACTTGCAAAAAACGGTAAAGAGGTACTTCTTATTGATACTGATCTTGGTTTAAGAAATTTGGATACGGTGCTTGGTCTTGAGAACAGAATAGTTTTTGATATTGTTGACGTAATAGAAAATAAATGTCGTATAAAACAAGCGATTATAAAAGATAAACGCAATGAACGGCTTAGTTTGATGCCTGCAAGCCAGACGAAGGCAAAAGAAGCGATAAATGAAGAACAAATGATTTCTCTGTTATCTGAACTTAAAAATCAGTATGATTATATTTTGCTTGATTGTCCTGCAGGAATTGAACAAGGCTTCAAAAATGCTATCGCCGGTGCAGATGAGGCACTTGTTATTTGTACACCTGAGGTTTCATCGGTAAGGGACGCTGATAGGGTAATAGGACTTATGGCAGCCAATGAGATTAGCAAAATAAATCTTATCGTGAACAGGATCCGTCCTGAACTTGTCAGAAGCGGTGATATGCTCTCTTTGGAAGACGTTGAAGATATTTTAGGGCAAAAGGCTATTGGTGCCGTAGTTGATGATGCAAGTATTGTTCGTGGGACAAACCTTGGTGAGGCAGCAGTAAATCTTCCTTCCAGCCGAGCAGGAAAAGAGTATGAAAATATTGCAAAAAGAATAATGGGTGAAAATGTTCCCATAACGGTAACAAGACCCCTTGGTGCATTAATAGAAAAGTTTTTTTCTAAAAAAACAGCGGTTTAAGGGGGCAAAAAACATGTTCGGTTTTTTCAAGAGAGGTAACAGTAAAAAAGCGGCAAAGCAAAGACTGATGGCAGTTGTTTCTCGCGACAGAGCAAACGTATCAGCCGAATTTTTGCTTAAAATGACTGCAGATATTATATCTGCAGCGGTAAAATACATAGATCCTGATTATGAAAACATTGTTGTAAAAATAGAAAGATCACCTGGAGGACCGTATCTTTGTGCCAAAATGCCGGTAAATGCTTTTAAGGCAATAACATAGTTGTTGAAAAAAATTATCATTTATGCTATAATATATCTTATAAATAAATTTTAGGAGTTTATATGTGGCTTTTTGATAAGAGAAAACTGCATAATATTGAGTATGTTCTGCTTATAATCGTAGGCGTCATATGTTTGTTCGGATTAGTTTCCATACTGGCGGCATTGGCAGATGCATCTACAGCAAGTGAAGAAGCAGATCTTCTTGATACACTTTCCAGGCTTAATTTTGCAACGGTGAAAAAACATGCTATGTGGATCGGTGTAGGATTTGTTGCAATGGTTTGCGTGGCGATGCTTGATTATCATATTTATTCAAAAATATGGTACGTTGTGCTGGGGATCTGTGTAGGGCTTATTGTGTTTACCGGTTTCTTTGGTGATGAGCAGGGAGGCACTCGCGGTTGGATAAAAATAAGTGAAAGTTTTTATTTTCAGCCTACTGAAATAGGCAAGTTAGGTTTGATACTTATTCTTGCCAAAACCATTTCGCAAAAGGAAAAACTTGAGCACTTTAAAGATCTGTTGTGGACTTTTGGTGCAATGCTTGTGTTTGTAGCGGGGCTTTTAACCCAGATGGACGTTGGTACATCACTTGTTTATGTATTTATTTTTATTGTGATGCTTTTTACCGGCGGAATGCGATGGAAACATATTTTTATAGTTCTTGGTACGGGCGTTGTTGCATGTGTTGCACTTTGGTTTTTGATGGGTGAGAAACAACAAAGCCGTATTTTGAACTTTATAAGCGGTGAAGAAGTAGATCAGCTTAAATATGCCAAAATTGCTATCGGATCAGGTAAATTTTTCGGGAAAGGCATATTAGGTGCTGATTCTATAAGCCAATCGGGCGGAATTTTTGCAATCCATACTGACTTCATATTTGCCGCAATAGGTGAATCTATGGGCTTTTTAGGCGCTTTGTGTCTTATAGGTTTATACATTGCAATGGAAGTTAGAATGTGGCATCTTATGCAATATAAAGCCCATGATCGTTACGGAAAAATGATCATTGTTGGCGTTATGGCAATGTTTATGTTCCATATTTTTGAAAATATAGGCATGGTTGTAGGAATTATGCCAATCACAGGGATTCCGCTTCCGTTTATATCATATGGTGGCTCAAATATGCTTACCAATATGATTGCAATAGGTTTAGTTGAAAGTGTATGTATGAACAGACCGATAGAACCTTTTACTGCTGATTAAGTATTTTTTATTCTGCCCCCGGCATATAATGTGCTGGGGGTGTTTTTTATGAGTTTAAAAAAGCGAAAAGTAGCAGTTTTTATGCTTTTAACTTTAATTGTAGTTTGGCTTATAATTTTGTTTGGGAAAAGTGAAACTGTAAGAAATGGAGTAGAAATAAGCCTACAAGAGGATTTTAAAATTAAAGAAACTCTTGGGCAGGTATTTTTTCTGGAAAAAGATGAAAAGGATAAAGCGGTTTCATCAAATATAACAGTAACGTCCATGAGTATGCCTTGTAAAGGGGAAATATTTAAAACAGACGTATTAGGCGAAACGTGTATTATAATTTACTGTGATGAATTTGAAAACATATGTGCAACAGCCGATGGAGTGATCGAAAATTGTGAAAACGGCAAAATAACTTTAAGACATGATGACGGTAAATTAAGCAGTTATTATGGGGCAGTATGCCTTCTGAGAAAGGGAGAACGGGTTTTTAAGGGCGATAATATTGGATATGCAAAAAGCGAGATCACCTATAAACTTTATGAAAATTGCATTGCTTTAGATCCGCTGGAATATTTGAATTGACGCTTTTTAAAATAAACAATACAAAAATCAAAGTAAATTTTACGGTAATACTATTGTGCGTATTGTGGTTTTTTGCAGGACAAATAAGAACTTTTTTTATAATGAGTATTGTTCTTCTGATGCATGAACTTTTTCATGCATTTGTTGCTTTTTTGTTTGGTTTTCATACTGAGAGTATTGAATTATTTCCCTTTGGCGGTGCTGCCGAAATAAAGGGTATAAGCGACGATTATATTTTTGAAGCGATCGTTGCTGCATCAGGACCGCTTATAAGCCTTTTTTTAGGTTTTTTATGGGAGCAAGGGGCGATAAAAGGTATATTGCCTCAATTTGAAGAATTTGTAAGTTATTCATACAGTATTGCAATGATAAACCTATTGCCGATCTATCCTCTTGATGGCGGAAGAATATTAATGAGCATTTTGAAAGGAATATTCGGTCACAAAAAGGGAAGAAGAAAGGCAGTGCTTATAGGGATAATAATATCTTCGATTTTTCTGTTAAAATGTATTTTTGAACTGTTGTTTTATAAAGAATCTGCATATATTGTAATGTCTGTTTTTATGTTTATTGCATCGATAAAAGCAATAAAAAATCCCGTAAGTATAAACTTACGGGAAAAATATTGGAGAAATGAAAACGTTAAA
>JAZULU010000210.1:0-5015 GCA_045603265.1 Clostridia bacterium | reverse complement strand
ACTGGAATGGCAGAATATAAGTGCTTTGGTGGTGAGTGATGAGTAATTTTGTTCACAGTTCGACAAACTGGAAAGGCAAATAAAATAACGCAATATAGGGGATCGCACTAATTTGTTCATAGTTCGATAAACTGGAAAGGTAAATAAAATAACGCAATATAAGGGATCGCACTAATTTGTTCATAGTTCGACAAACTGGAAAGGCAAATAAAATAACGCAATATAGGGGATCACACTAATTTGTTCACAGTTCGATAAAGTGGAAAAGTAATTAAAAAAAGGCGAGAGGATTAAAAAATCATAATAATTATAAAAAAACACACTTCAAAAAGAAGTGTGTTTTTGCGGTTATCTAAAAATTATGAACGATGTGCTTTGAAGCATTCTTCACAATAAACAGGTCTGTCTTCCTTGGGCTGGAAGGGAACCTGAGTTGCTTTACCGCATTCTGCACAAACTGCATCAAACATCTCTCTGGGACCGCGTGCTGCGTTGCGCTTTGCCTGACGACATTCACGGCAACGACCGGGTTCGTTCTTGAGACCTTTTTCAGCATAGAATTCCTGCTCACCGGCGGTGAAAACGAATTCTTTGCCACAGTCTTTGCAGACTAAAGTCTTGTCTTCGTACATGAATATTTCCTCCATTTTAAAATTTGTTAAACTTTCAAGCTAATTTGGAGAGTGTACTTCAAGCAAGACTGTAGTATGTAGAGCCTCGTTCCAAGAAAAACTTTATTCGCTAACAAACATATTATACAACATCGTCAATTCATTTGCAACCTTTTTTTTAAAAAATATTAAAAAAATTTCACATTTAATTAAAATTTTGTGCTTTTTTCGGCGTTTTGGATACTTTTTAACTTCAAATCAAGGGCCGAATAGCGTTTTTGTGTGTCAATATTGTTAATAGTCTGTGCGATCGCGACCTCGTTTCCGCACAAGACTACCAGTTTTGAGGCGCGGGTTACTGCCGTATAAAGCAAATTTCTGGTCATGATACGGCGGTAATTCTGGGGCAGAGGCATCACCACAACGGGAAATTCACAGCCCTGAGATTTGTGCACGCTTATGGCATAGGCAAGGGAAAGTTCGTCAACCTCCTGAAAGCCGTACACCGAGATACGCTCATCATCAAATTTTACCGTGAATTCGCGGACGTCGATTTCAGTGATAATACCAACGTCGCCGTTGAAAACTCCCGTTCCGTCAACAACGTTTCCGTACTTATCAAAAACGTTCCATTGGCGGTCGTAGTTGTTTTTTATCTGCATTACTTTGTCGCCTACGCGGAAAATATCTTCGCCAAAGACGTGTTCCTTTTTATTTTTCGCAGGTGGATTTAATGCTTTTTGCAGAAGTTTGTTAAGATTAAACACACCGCACAAACCCTTTTTTACGGGAGTTAATACCTGAATATCAGAAATTGGCGAATAATTATATGCGTTGGGCAGACGGCGTTTACATAGATCAACAACCGTATCCATCATTTCCTGCTCACTGTTTCGGCGGTCTAAAAAGAAATCACTGTTTTTTGCGTTTACCACGGGCATCTGACCGTGGTTTATCTTGTGGGCGTTGGTTATAATATGGCTTTCCTCCGCCTGACGGAAAACGCGGTCAAGTTTCACGCATCTGAAAGAGTCGGAGGCGATGGCGTCGGCAAGGACGTTGCCTGCGCCAACTGACGGCAACTGGTCGGAGTCGCCTACAAGGATTAACCGCGTGCCTTTTTGCATTGCTTCAAGCAACGCCTGCATCAGAAAAATATCCACCATACTGGCTTCATCTACAATTAAAACACCCTTGGGAAGAGGGTTTTCCTGATTTCTTTTAAAACTGAAATGTCCGTCATCAAGTTTGGAATATTCCAAAAGGCGGTGAATAGTCTTTGCATCTTCGCCCGTTGCTGAGGACATTCTTTTGGCGGCTCTGCCCGTAGGCGCGGCAAGCATTATGCTAATTCCGCGCTTTCTGAAAAGGTGCAAAATACAGTCAAGAGTTGTGGTTTTGCCCGTTCCCGGACCGCCCGTAATTATGCAGATGCCGTTATTTATTGCGCTGATCACTGCAAGACGCTGGTTATCTGCCAGGGTGATTTTTTTATCTTTTTCGTAGTTGGAAATTTCTATTTCAATGTTTTTCTGTTGCTCACATGGTACGGAAAGTTGAAGACCGATAAGTTCTTTTGCAACAAAACCCTCGGCATAATAAAGCATGGGGTGATAGACGGCTTGTACGTTGTTTATCATGCGCCTGATTATGGTGAAATCCAACGTCATAGCCTCAAGATGCTTGTCTATGGCGGACTTTTCGATGTTCATCAGCGTTGTGGCGCGGGACATGAGAATTTCCATTGGCAAGAATGTGTGTCCCTCATTTGCCGCCTCCATCAAAAGATACTTTAAGCAGGCACTTATGCGGAATCGGCTTGTTTTGTCAAGCCCCATACTTGAAGCAATATTATCGGCGGTGATAAAGCCGATGCCCTCAACATCGCTAACAAGGCGATAAGGATTTTCCTGCAAAAGTTCGATGGTGTTTTCGCCGTAGTGGGTGTATATTTTTAGCGCCATTTTAGGGGAAACGTCAAATTTCTGCAAAAACATTACCGTTCTGCGTGCGCCCTGAAGTTCGGAAAATGATTCGTAGATCGTCTGTGCTTTGCTTTTGCCGATGCCTGAAACAAGAGTCAGTTTTTCAGGCTCTTTTTCGATTATCTTCAAGGCTTCGGCGCCGAAATAATCAACGATATCCCGGGCAGTCTTAGGGCCAACACCGCGGATTATTCCCGAAGAAAGGTATGCTTCAACTTCGTCGGCAGTTTCGGGAACGACGATTTCATAGGACTCGGCCTTAAACTGGGTGCCGTAAGTTTCATGCTCAACAAACAAACCGAAAACGTTTATAAAATCACCTTCCCGAATTAGTGGGAAGGTGCCTGTTACTGTTTCATAATTTTCATCTGTGGAAAGGACAAACACCGTGTAACCGTTATCTTCGTTGCGGTAGATGATGCCTTCGACCGTGCCTTTTATTGTAACCATGTCGGTACCTGCATAAACACGCTTGAGAAGCTAAGCATGATAAGTGTTGCACAAATACTGCCGATACAGATGGCAGGAAATGCGTATTTAAAGCGGATATCTAAAAGCGTTGCAACAAGGCTGCCCGTCCACACGCCTGTGCCCGGAAGAGGAATGGCAACAAATAAAAATACGCCGATTACAGATGCCCATATCTTTGCCTTTTCCGATGCGGAATCTTTCAGTTTGCCTTCAAGTTTTTCGCCTTTTTTCTTGCCGTGAGCCTCGATTTTTTCAACAAGTTTCTTAAAAAGACGGGTGCTTTTCATCCACTTAAATACCGGCTTTAACAAAAGTAAAAGTATCAGCGTTATGAAAAATGCGCCCAACTGGGAAAGAATAAAAAGTTCCACCGTGCCAAGTTCGGGATAAAAAATATCGCCGATTACGATGGCGTAACGTGATTCGATTATGGGCACGCATGATAAGAAAATTATAATTAACTGGTGCCAGAAACGGGATAAAAATCCTGTGGTTGCCAATACTGTAAGCATGAAAGATACCTCGCTGAAATGTTTTCTATATTATATAATATATTAGGTGATAAGTCAAATATTCTATTTAGTTCCCGTTGAGCCAAAACCGCCTTCGCCGCGGACAGTTTCCTGAAGTTCGTCAGCAACAACAAAATCTGCGCGAATGTAGGGCGCAATGATTATTTGGGCGATGCGCTCACCGTTTTCCACGGTCTGGGGAGTTTTTGAGTGATTTAAAAGTGCTACCATTATTTCGCCACGGTAGTCAGAATCTATAACGCCCACTTTGTTGGCAGGGGCAAGACCGCGTTTTACCGACATTCCGCTTCTGGGATAGATGAAGCCTGCGTAATTTTCGGGAATCTCCATTGAAAGACCCGTTTTTATCATTGCAGTTTCGTTAGGCGCAATGGTGATAGGCGCGTCAAGTAAAGCATAAAGGTCCGCGCCTGCGGAAAATTCCGTGCCGTATGTGGGGATCTTTGCGTTTTTATGTAACTTTTTGATTCGTAATTTCATGTTTCCTCCAAGAAGATCAATAATACATTTATTATATCATATGTTAGGCGGATTTGCAATAGCGGTGTTTTGATTTGCAGTGTGAAATATGCAACGCTTACGCGTTGATGATATGCAATGCTTCACTTCGTTTCGCATTGATTGTGGTGTGCGCCCCTTGGCGCGACTTTATATGCCAGTTCGATAAATCGAACAGCAACATATTTTATTCATAGTTCGATGAACTGGAAAAGTAGGTTATAAATGCTATGTTGGGATGAGGTTGCGTTTTCAAAAATAAAAGGCTTACGCTCTCAGTTCGATAAATCGAGCTGAAGAAAATAAACACAAACTAAAAAAAGCCTACCCTGTGTAAGGGTAGGGGGACCGCCGTAAGGTGGTGGAGGGGTTGTAATAAAATATAAGCAGTTTTGTTCACAGTTCGAGAAAGTGGAAAAGTAATTAAAAGGGTGCAATATAGGGGAGTTTGGAGCACATTTTGTTCACAGTTCGATAAACTGGAAAAGTAGGTTATAAATGCTATGTTGGGATGAGGTTGCGTTTTCAAAAATAAAAGGCTTACGCCCTCGGTTCGATAAATCGAACAGAAGTATATTTTGTTCATAATTCGAGAAAGTGGAATGGGAGAAAATAGGTTGTATTGTTGGTGGTTGGGCGTTCAATACAAATAACAAATCGGCTATGCCCTCGGTTCGATAAATCGAACAGCAACATATTTTGTTCACAGTTCGACAAACTGGAAAAGTAGGTTATAAATGCTATGTTGGGATGAGGTTGCGCTTTTAACAAATAAAAGGCTTACGCCCTCGGTTCGAGAAATCGAACAGTAGAATATTTTGTTCACAGTTCGAGAAAGTGGAAAGGTAGTTATAAGAAGTCAGGGTGTTTTTATTCACAATTCGATAAACTGGAAAAGTAATTAAAAGGGTGCAATA
>JAZULU010000209.1:0-13895 GCA_045603265.1 Clostridia bacterium | reverse complement strand
GGTCTGACCAAAAAATACGGCTCCAACCTTGCTGTCGATAATATTTCTTTTTCCATTCAGAAAGGTGAAATTGTCGGTTTCCTCGGTCCGAACGGTGCCGGAAAAAGTACAACGATGAATATTATTACCGGTTATATTTCAGCAACCAGCGGTACTGCAAGAATAAATGGTTATGATATTCTTAAAAATCCACGCGAAGTTAAAAAATGTATTGGATATTTGCCTGAAAAACCGCCTATTTATCAAGAAATGACGGTGGATGAATATCTTAAATTCGTTTGCGCCATCAAGGATGTAAAAGCAAGTTCAATATCAAGCCATATTGATGAAATAGCGCAACTTGTAAAGTTGACTGACGTTATGAAAAGACGTATCGGCAACCTTTCAAAAGGATATCAGCAACGTGTTGGCATGGCTCAGGCACTTGTGGGAAATCCTGAAGTGCTTATCTTGGACGAGCCTACAGTTGGTCTTGACCCCAAGCAGATCATTGAGATCCGCCGTATGATCAAGGCGCTTGGTAAAAAGCACACGATTATTCTTTCCTCACATATTCTTCCTGAGGTTGCTGACGTTTGTGAACAGGTAGTTATTATAAACGATGGTAAAATCGTTGCGCAGGACACACTTTCTAATCTTCAGGACGGAATTCAGGAAAGTGCAAATATGGTTGTCCGTATTGCGGGCAGTGAATCAGCCGCAACAAAACTGATCCGTACACTTCCCGGTGTTCATTTTGTTGAGGGACTGGGATCAAGAGAAAAGGATACAGTAGATATTCTTATTGAAACTCAAAAGGGCAGTGATATCCGCAAGGCCATGTTTAATGCAATGGCAAAGGCAAATATGCCTATTTTGATGATAAAATATGTTGACGTTACTCTGGAAGATATCTTCCTGAAACTTACGGGAACAGAAAGGGAGATCTGATTATGTGGGCAGTTTGTAAAAAAGAAATACAGAATTATTTTTATTCACCTATAGGGTATGTGTTTATTGCTATTTTCATGCTCATAAGCGCAGTGATATTTTTTAATATAAACCTTACACAAAATACTTACGGTACAGGCTATTCAGGATCGGGCGGTTATGCAACTTCCCTTCAGAATATGACTATTTACTTAAGTTTTATTACACCCGTTCTCACAATGAGAATTTTTGCTGAGGAAAGAAGAAATAAAACCGATCAGTTATATCTTACTTCACCAATAAGCATTACAAGTGTTGTTTTAGGTAAATATGCGGCATGCCTTTTCGTGCTTATTATTGCTATGCTTTTAAATCTTATATTCCCCATAATGCTTGCTATATACACAACTTCAGGTACTCTCAGCGTAGCGATGCTTTTTGTACAGTATGTAGGTTTCTTCCTTATTGGTGCAACTTTTATGGCGATCGGCGTGTTCATTTCATCTATGACTGAAAGCCAGGTAGTTGCGGCAGTAGTCAGCTTTGCAGTTGCCTTTGTTATCTGGTTAGGTAACAGTGTAATTTCCAACATCGGCAGCGATATGGCTGCAGCGGTGGCATCATCAATAAATATGCTTTCAAGATATCAGAACTTTGCAGACGGTATAGTAGGTCTTGCACCTGTTATTTACTATGTAAGCGTTTCGGGCTTGTTTATGTTTTTGACGGTCCGTGCCATTGAAAGAAGAAGATGGACGGGGGTATGATAAGATGAACAATATGAAAGATAAACTTAAATACGGCGGATTTTCAATAGCCATAACCATTCTTGTTATAATTGCGGTGCTGGCAGTGAATATTCTTGCTACCTACGTTGAAAACAATAACGGTCTTCGTGTTGACTTTACACCTACAAGATCTTATACCCTTGACAGAACTGCCGAAGCAGCAATTAAAGACCTTGGAACAGATGTTATAATTTATACCTTTATCCCTAAAGGTCAGGCAAGTGAATTTAGCACTTATACGCAAAATATTGCCGCTATGTTTGACGGTGCAAGCGATAAGATCACTTATGTAAACGTTGATCCTATTGTAAACCCTTCAAAACTCCAGCAGTTTTCAAGTGATATAAAGAAACTGGAAACCTTTTCGGTAGTAATTTGCGAAAAAGATAATGAGATCAACAATTATCAGGCTTTTAATGAAAGCGAACTTTATGAATATAACAGCACTACGATGAAAAGATATTTTGTTCTTCAGCGTATTATAACAAGTGCTCTTATTTACATGCGCACCGGCGTAAGACAGAATGTTTATATTCTTACAGGCCACGGTGAAAACGTCAATGCCGAGAACACACAAATAATGAAAAATCGTATCAGCCGTGAAAACTGCAACGTGCAGGAGATCGATCTTCTTGCAGGTGACCGCAAACTTCAACAAGGCGATATTCTTGTTGTGCTTGAACCTACCAGCGACCTTTCTAAGGAAGAGTATGAAATAATAAGATCTTTCCTTGCAGACAGTTATGGCAGAATGTTATTCCTTTGCTCAAAACTTGTTGATGATGGCGGTCAGCCTTTGACAAACTATCGCAACTTGCTTGATAACTTCCATATAACTCTTAACGATGGATTTGTGGCAGAAACAAATAATAAAAATCATCTTGAATCGTCAAAGCAAATAAAACTTGTGGCAGATCAGACTCACGATATTTCAAAATCAGTTCGTTCAGCCAATGAGCCCGTTTATGTTAATGAAGCGACAAGTTATTCATATAACTATAATACCGATATTTCAACCGGTACACATACCGAAACATTTACAAACGTTTTAACAAGTTATCAAACAAGCGTTCTTGTTCCTTGGGATAAATCCAACGATTTTGTTGTTGAAGATTATCAGATGGGTATAAACGGTATAGGTTGCGCTTATGAACGTACAAATACGTCTATTTCAGGTACTCTTGCAACTACTACCACAAGAATTCTTCTGTTTGGATCTGAGTCTTTGGCGACCGGCGAATATTTAGGTAACTCAAATATTCTCAGAAACGGTATTAACTGGCTTGCAGGCCGTGAAGCAGCAGATGCTATCGTAAGCGTGGGCATGTCCATAGATCTTACAGATCACTACGTTCAACTTACACAATTCCAGACCCAGACTTGGTTTGTAGTTCTTGTTGTAGTTGTTCCCGCAGTTATATTCCTTTTGGGTGTAGCAGTATGGATCAGGAGGAAGAATCTTTAATGAGTGAAGATAAAAGTTTTTTAGATATTGCTGAAGAACTGGATGATGGAGATGCTTTAAAAGAGGATCTTTTATCTGTAGAAAAAAAAGATAAAAAAATAAAACATTTGGGCATGAAAAAATCGCTTATCGTGATGTGCGTTGCAATAATTCTTATTGTAGCACTTATTGCAGGATACGCAGTTTTTGGTAACAAAAATGAAGGCGATGTTAATGAAAACGGTGCTACAGTTGAAGTTCTTTACGATTATGAACAGACGCAGATAACAAAAATTGATATTAATAATTTTGTTGCAGGCGATCATATTATTTTAACGTCATTTATGAACGGCACAGTACAGCAATGGAATATTGATGGCCAACTGTTTGGTGATGTAAACCAGACAAAAGTAAAATATATTGCACAGTTCGCCTCGCATCTTGAAAGTAAATATGTTGTTGGTTCAGATGATTCAAAACTTGGCGAAGGTGAGTTAAATGAAGCAAAACTTGCTGAGTATGGTCTTATTGAACCAAGTGCTGAAGTTGAAATAACTTATGCTGACGGAAATGTGATCAAACTTAAAGTCGGCAATTCTTACGGTAACAGTGAAGGTGCTTATATTCTCATGGAAGGTAAGAATAAGGTATATATTGTAACAGACTATGCACGTTCATATTTTACCTATAAACTTTCCGATCTTCTTGTTTTGCCGTCACTTGCAAGAACTGCAGCAGCAGCGCAGACAATAGCCATTTTTGATTCAGCAAGAAATCAGACGACGCTTTCTTATATCCCTGACCCGTTATACGGAACGGAAGCATGGTATTTGGTAACACCTACTGATTCAGAAACTAATTCCGAAGCGGTAGATACGTTGTTCTCAAATCTTGGCGCTCTCGCACTTAACTCATATTATTGTGATGAAGCGGGAGAGGATATGACAAAGTATGGCTTTGATAAACCGGAATATGAACTTCAGAGTTATGATAGTAACGGTGAATTGTTAGACCATTTTATTGTCGGTAAAAAGGCGGAAGACCAAGAAAGTTATTATTGCATGCTCATAGGAAAAGATGATAATTTCAGTACGTCACCTGTTTATCTCATAAAGGAAAACGAACTTAAAAAAGTTTATGCAAATCCCGTAACACTTGCAAATCCCTATCTTCTTGCTCTTAATATTAACTGGCTCAGAAGCGGAAAAATAGTTATAGGTGAGGAAGTTTATAATATTACCATTGACCGTCAGCTTAAATATGATGACGAGGGCAAGGTTATTTATAATGATGATGGCTCAGAAAATACTGTAAACACCTATTTTATCAACGGCAAACAACTTGATGAAACACAGTTTAAATATTTTTACAGAAGTTTCTTGTTCTTGCAGGTTGAAGGTGTTGTGCCGGTAGATACAGAAAGAAAAGAATCTGTATGGGAATATGAACTGGAAGTTGTTATTCCCGTTTTGGATTCAACGACCGGCAAGTATGAGATGCGCGAACTTACTTATACCGGTGCATACTATCTTATAAACGATACTTTTGCCGTTTTTGAAAGCAATCAAAGTGAAAATGCGGTATTTACAGTACGCGTAACATCAATAAACCAGGTAAAGGAAGCACTGGGACTCCTTCTTGAAGGAAAGATGCCTACACAATAAAGTAAGCGGCGGTTATTCCGCCGACTTACTCACTCTTTATAGTAGCGATAGGCTCATCTTGTAATCGCGATCTAATTGCATCGTGGCGAGAAACTATAGTACGATAGGCACTGAAGCGCGGCTTCTTTTGCTCAGGAACTATAGTTTCAGCCTGATTTTTCTTAAAACTGTTGAAATTGAATTTGCGCATATGTTTACACTCCTTTAATGTAGGTTTAGTAAAAAATATGCGCTGTGCATGAAAATATGACAAAATCCTTTTTTAAAATTATAACATTGTGCCTTTGTTGTGCTGTTCTTTTTTGCGCATGTAAAAAAGAATATTCAGGGCTTAAAGAACCGCTTTCGGGCGCTGAACCTGATGCACAGGTGGTTTCTGACGGCGGTCTTGCAGTTAAGCAAGGACAGTGGATATATTATGTGAACGGCGATAATTTTACCCGTCATGAAGGCGAAAGATTTTCCGAGTATGCCGGTGCCCTTTTGCGAATGAAAACAGATGGCACCGAAAAAGCAATAGTTCTTGATAAAGATGTCTCTCTTTTTAATATAAAGGGCGATAAGATATATGTATGTGTTTACGAAAAAGAACGAAGCGTAGTTGCATCTCTTAATATAGACGGCACAAATTATAAAGTTCTTGAAACGATAGATGATATATATTACGGCGGTTGCTATGGGTTTGGCGGTGATTATATCTACTATACAAAGGATTTTGAACTCTATCGAATGGATTTAGAGGGCAAAAATAAGACACAGATAACCGATTTTAAGATATATAACCTTCGCGTGGACAATAAGTTCAGCTATTTTACTCGTGATCTCAACGGCGATATAGGCAGTATCTATAAAATTGTGAATGGTGAGGATTCTTTCGTTCAGGTAACAAAAGATGCAGCATATGTGCTTTATACCGAAACTGATACGGCATATTATTATATGTTAAAAAACGGAACGGTATATAAGTATGATGCGGCAAAAGGAACGTCTGAAGCAGTAGTTTTCGGCGGATATACAGATTATCTGTTTTGCGAAAATAATGATTTTTATGCTATTTCTTCATCCGTTGAAAAGGAAGAAGAAAGTTTTGACGGAATATATATAGTACCCGCAGGTGGCGGACAGAAAAAACAAATATCTTCAAATAGCGGAAGATGTATGGCTTTTTATGACGGCTTCATTTATTATATAAACTTAACAACGCTTAACCAGTTATACCGTTGTTCTATTGACGGTACCGTTGATGAGTGTGTAAGTGAAGAATTTGTCTTTGATTACGATACATTGGATATTGTGGAAAATTATCTATATTTCCTTTCAGATAGCGATTATGATCGTATCTATAGGGTCAATATGGAATCCTGCGAAGTGGAATGTATTGAGTATGACGATATTTCTGTTGTAGGTGAATAAAAGGAGAATGTGTATGAAAAAGATCATATCAATAGTATGTATTTTGCTGGTGCTTCTCACAATGGGCGGATGTGCAAAAAAACTTGAAAACGCTCAGCCTGACGGTGAAATTTCTTCGCCCGGTGGCATCGCAATGCAACAAGGTGATTGGATATATTTTATAAACGGTGCAATGCCGTTGCTTGCAAACGATGCTTTAAGTGATACTCCCGTTGCAAAAATATATCGCATGAAATCCGATGGCAGCGAACTTCAGGCGGTAACAAGCAAGAAAGCATACAATATGTATGTTCATAAAGATAAAATATTTTATGTTACACCCACAAAAACTCAGGCGATCCTTTATTGTATAGGCATTGACGGAACAAAAAATAAAAAACTCATGACTATAAATGAAGACGATTTCGTTGCATATAGTGAGTTTGGTGTTGCTTTAAGTGTGAACAATAAGATCCACTATTTTGATTATGAAACTCTTGAAGAAAAAAGTTTTGAAACGGGTGCTGTAAACGGTATCAAGTTAAGCGAAAACTACATCTATTATTATGCCGATAACGCAGTTGGCACAAAACGAATTGAAATAAGCACGGGTAATACCGAAATCATTTGCGATCCGGTAGGTCTTATTCTTGGTGCAACAGATTCGGAGGCATATTTTATTTCAACACGTCTTCCTTACAGAGTAAATACAAATACCAAGGAACTTGTACAGATAAGCGAAACTTATTACGCTATCACACTTTTAAACATGGCTAATCGTGTTTTAGTTTGCGTAGAAAGCGATACTGAAACACAAGGAATATTTACTCAACCTATTGATAACGTTGCAGGAAGACCGGTAGGCGAAGGTCAAAATACTGCAAGGCTTCAGGTACATACAAAAAATGCGGCAGCACTTTGTGCCAATGATGAGTTTATTTTCTTTGTGGAAGAAGAAACCGGAGATATTTATAGAATGACATTTAAAGGAACAGAAAAAACAGTATTAGGAACAATGCAATCTGTTTTTGGCGCCCATTCTATGGATATTGTAGGAAATATGTTGTTTATATTTGATAGTGCCGAAAACGGCAATGCATATTATGTTCCTGCTGATGGCAGCGGACAGTTGACTGTAATTAAGGAGCAATAATGAAAAAAGCACTTTTAACTATTGTAACTAAGCAACCTGAATTTGATGAGAATATGACGTTTACTACACGCACCGAATGTGTTGAAACTGAAAATGGGTTGAAAGTAAATTATGAAGAAAGTTTAAGTGAAGAGGACACTGTTAATACTGAACTCATTATCGGCGAAGATACTATTATGGTGGAACGCCACGGTGAGGCAGGAGGTAATATGTTCTTTAAGGAAACTACTACCTATGAAACGCGTTATTACGCAATGGGCGGTCTTGCACTTGACATGAAGATTTTTACTACCAGTCTTGATATAAATAAAAATGAGAACGGTGTAAAAGCAACCGTAGATTACCAACTTTTCCTTGCGGGTTCAAGTGTGGGGAAGATGGGGATGGATATAGAACTTCAATATATTTAATAGCACGAAAAATCCTTGCAACTGCGTGTTGCGGATGGTATAATTGCTCGATTACTTACGTTTGTGTAAGCGCACTCACAATTAACCATTCCGCGCCACTGATTTGCAAGTTTTTTCGCACTATTGTATAATAAGGACGCACAAAAAATCCTTACAACTGCGTGTTGCGGGCATGTTTAATCAAAAAAGCCTGCTATTATAATAACGGTATAAAAGATTGAAGCATACTTTTAAAAGGTATGCTTTTTTCACAATGTGTAAAAAACTTTCATAAAATATACAGGGTGAAAAAAATGTATATTTTTGATGCACATTGTGATTATTTGTGGATTAAGGCTTTAGGCGAAGAAAGTCAACTGCAAAAAAGTAAAACATATAAAAAAAGTATATTTGCAGTATTTGAAGGTAGCGTGCCTGATAAAACGCTCATTGAAGAGGAAATAAAAGTATTTCAAGATGAAAAACCCGTTGAAAAAGCATATCTTGCCTTTGAAGGGCTAAGTTGGGTACATAGTTTATGGGATATTGAAGATATAATAAAAAATGATCCCATATATGTAGGTCCGATGTGGAATAATAAAAATGACTTCGGCGGAAGTGCATATGACGATATGCCGCTAACGATATTCGGTCAATGTTTTTTAAAAGAACTTGAAGATAGGGGAATATTTATCGATCTTGCTCATGCAGGCGAAAATATGTTCTATTCTTGCTTAGATAACTTTGAAAAAATAATATATAGCCACGGCAACGTTTACGATATATGTAATCATCCGAGGAATCTTAAAAAAAGTCAGATAAAAGAATTGATAAGAAAAAATCACTTTTTCGGAATAACTCTTTATTCAGGATTTGTCGGCACAAAAAAGATAGAAACGCTTTTTGAACATATTGAGTACGTTCTTGATTTGGGCGGTGAAAAAATTCTTGGGTTCGGTAGCGATCTTGATGGATGCGGAAATATTGTAGGTCAATGGGGAAACGTAAGAGTTTTTGATGAAATTATAGAAGAATTTTATAGGAGAAATTACTCTGAAAGGCTTATAAAAGCCATTCTTTATAAAAATCTTGAGCGTTGTCTTGAAAAAAAGAATAAAAAAACAATTTATTCACAAAAAAGTCATTGACAAAAAACGGCTTTAATAATATAATAACACGTGCCTTTGATAAAGAAGACCGATTTGCGGGTGTAGTTCAATGGTAGAATCTCAGCCTTCCAAGCTGATTGCGTGGGTTCGATTCCCATCACCCGCTCCAGCCTTATTTAAGGCGATTGGTGTTATGCGCGCCAGTAGCTCAGTTGGATAGAGCAACGGCCTTCTAAGCCGTGTGTCGGGGGTTCGACTCCCTTCTGGCGCACCAAACACCTGTAAAAAAATGGTGGGTATAGCGCAGTTGGTTAGCGCGCCAGATTGTGGCTCTGGAGGTCGAGGGTTCGACTCCCTCTACTCACCCCATTTTAAAACGTTGGGGTGTAGCCAAGCGGTAAGGCAACGGATTTTGATTCCGTCATGCGCTGGTTCGAGCCCAGCCACCCCAGCCAATTTTTAAAAATATGATTCATTAGCTCAGTCGGCAGAGCACCTGACTTTTAATCAGGGTGTCCCGGGTTCAAATCCCGGATGGATCACCAATATCGGGAGCATAGCTCAGCTGGGAGAGCATCTGCCTTACAAGCAGAGGGTCATAGGTTCGAGCCCTATTGTTCCCACCAAAAAATCTCGTTCTTTGGAACGAGATCTTTTTTTATAAGAATAAAAGCACTTCATAGAAAAAGTGCTTTAATCATATGCAAAATCAAGATAAACGGGCATTTTAGACTCTTTAAATGGCAGATACATGGCAAAGGGCATATCGCTACCTAAACACCTGAAAACACCCCTTTTTGCCTTCTGCGTGTAAACGATAGCAGGTTGTTTGTTTTTGTTTCCCCAATATTCAAATACAATAAGCGTATTATTTTCTTTTCTTGCGGAAAATAAAAAATCTTCGCCCTTAAAAAATTCCGTTTGCAGTTTTAAAAACTCAATGTCGTTTTGTAAAATACAGTTGTTCGGGAGAAAAGGCGTTCTTAAATTTATATATTCTTCAGCGGATATTTTTGAAAGATCAACATCGCTTTTTTGAGGTAATATGGTTACTTCGGTATGGTAAATGCATTTTTTATAGCCCATCTTAGAGTAAAACTCAAAAAGTTTTTCGTTTGATGGCACAAGGCATGCACCGGCATAACCACATTCTTTTAAATGACGGTGGGTTTCTTCCATCATTTTATTGCATAGACCTTGTTTTTGGAATTCTTTGAACGTGGCAACGGCATAGATGTAAGCAACAGTTTCGTTTCCAAAAGTGCAATCAAACCAATATAAGCCGGAAGCAACTTTATCCTCTATTTTTAATACAGTTGCGCGTTTTTCGTTAAAAGACGTTTTAAAAAACTTATCAATAAAACCATAACTGTCACCAAATGCTTCATGCCAAAGATTTTTTAATATTGATATGTCCTTGCTTTCAGGTCGTGTAATTATCATTTTATCTCCGTTGCGCTGATACGCTCAGCCATTTTATAGGGATGGTAACTTAATTTTGCTTTGCGCAAGCCTTCGATACCCATATCTTCTTCACGGTTTAAAAAAGTTATATGAGGATATTTTTCTTTTATATAATTTGCAAAAAAATAGTTTATTGCGGTATAAGCACCGTCAGCATCTTTTAATGCTTTTTCAAAATGAACGTCAAAAGTATTTTCTGAAGTTTGCGATGCTAAAGTAAATGCAAGAATCTTGTTTTCGAAAGAAAGCATTAAGCCTTCAAAGCCAAGTTCGTTATAATTATCAAAAGCCTTTTTTAGTGCTGCTTTTTCGTATATAATATCTTCATCGGTGCGGTCGTTATACCATTCTTCAGCAAAAGTTAATGCCTTTATAGCATTGCTTTCATTTATTACTTCAATTTTAAATTCGGGAAAAGTTTTTTTGAATTTGTTAAGATGATTCTTTTTGGAGTGGTATTTTTTGCCTGAAAGGGAAGCCAGATCATCTGTTTTGTAAATATAATCCTGAAAATCACGGCTTGATGAAAAGTTAAACTTTCCGGGAAAGTTTTTTTCTAAAAAAAGAGCATCTTCCTGAGTCAAGCCTGAAAAGTGCAGGGGGGCATTTCTTTCTTTTGCATCTTCTAATAAAAGATTGATAATTTTTACAAGATCGCCATCACCAATAGGGAAAGGATATACGTTTTTCTTGCCGTATCTGCCATGAAACGCAAAGCAGTTATCAATTTTAACGTATTGTATATTGCCCCATATAAACATTGTTGCAAAAGTGTGAAGACAACTCTTTTCCTTTTTAAAGGAAAGATTTTCATATTGCTCTTTTATATTTAACGTGATCGGTTTAAAATCAAGCATAAAGATACTCCTTGTAAATGTTGATTTAATTATATTACTCATTTAAAAACTTGTCAATCATTGACAAGTTTATCATAAAAAGTTATAATAATTGTTGAGCTAAGGGTCAAATAGAAAGGAAATATTTTATGAAAAAAGCGTATTTATTTAAAGATCAAGGTTTTAAAAACGGGTTTAAAATTATTGAAATGGAAAGACCTGAAGGACGCGAAATTACAGCAGGGATATGGAACTTTCCATGCTCAGAAGATAAACCTCAATGGCAAGTGGATCAATGGTATTCAAAATACTGTTTATGGCACGATCGGGCGGAAAGCGATCCTTTGACTATTACCGATGGTAAAACCAAGTGGCTTAAATATAATTTGGAAGATAATTCTCTTTCTATGCGCCTTAATGCCCGTAATGTTTATGAAGGCAGAAGTGCGGGAAATGAATTGTGGCCTCATTTATTATTGGAACAAGAGTTTGGCAGCTATGATAATCTTCCACAAGAAAACAGACAATTCTATAATAGTGATTTTAAAGAACTTGAGTTATCTTTAGATATTAGAATGCCTGAATATATTCCTACTGAAAGTCACGAAGGCATTAATGCCTGCCTGTTTTTCGCGTATTTTTATCTTACCCTTAAAGAAATACGAAAATTCATATGGTTTGGAGTATATCTTTTTGATGATAGGGGACTTATGGATACCTATTGGAACATTGATACTGTGGGAACAGAAATGATTTATATTATTTCAACTGTTGATACCTACGGTGGTGCTGAGAAATCCTTTAACGTAAATGGTGTTACGCCAACAAAAGAATGGAAGGAACTTCGTCTTGATCTTACACCGCATATAGATAAAGCAATAGATTTGGCAAATAGAGATAATACTTTTGGAAAGCACGTTACTCGCGATGATTTCTATATTCGCGGTAATAATATAGGCTTTGAAGTGCATGGTAATTGCGATTGCACAATAGATATCCGCAATTATAATTTAATATCGTACAAATAGAAAATGCAGGCATATCAGCCTGCATTTTTATATTAAACATATAATGGAAATCATTATAATTACTATTGCTACAGAAGCGATAATGATATTATATAGCAAATTCATTAATTTTTGCGAAAGAATTTTTTTCTTTTTGTATTTATTTAAAATTTCGGAACGTTTTTCTTCAATGGCTTTTATAGATTCAGGATATGTAACGTCGATGAACTTTTCAAGAAGCGCCAGACTTTTGTTATCTTTTAAAGAATGATCGGCAAGCGTAGTAACGGCAAGTATGCGACGCTCGTCCAGTTTGCGTTTAGTTTTATCAAGTTCATATAAAGCATCAAAATCTGCTTTGCAAACTTTTCTGCCTTCGTAAATAAGATTATTCTCTGTTGACATTTTTTCACATCCTTTATCATATTATAACAAATTTCTCCGTTTGTGCAATAAAAAAAGAGGCAGAAGCCTCTTTTAATTTCTGCAAGTTGAGATGTTTGCTTCCGCTGAACGGGGATAAAATGAAGAAGAAGTAAAGTTATTATCATTTATTATCGCTCGTTGGTTGGCATCATTATATTGGATTGATGAGAAATTATTTAACGATACGGGAACACAGGCAGTTATATAAACGATTATTACGCCATCTACAAGTGCAGAATAGGTATTTATTTCTTCTTCACAAAGATTATCGGCAAAGAAGGAATAATGTACGGTTATATCAAATGGCCAAACGGAGTCTTTTGGAATATTCATTCTTGCGTTTATGGGAACTAAGAGTTTTGCTGAAGCCGTCTGACGGGTGCCTTCATAAATATAAGTTACCGTTGCAGGTAAAGAAATAGTGCCTGAAACGTCGGCATAGTTGTCGTTAATGTGCGGAGTAACGGTAACACCGCTATCAGGTATCACTGTGCCTGTTCCACCAACGTATAGTGCAGTTATTGCCGATGGAATTATATTCGTATCAATAATAAATGAGGAACGGTCAAGATCAAAGCGTATGTTATCAAAAATTCTTGTTGTAAGTATTGAAATGGAATTGCGGATATCACTTATTCCCGACGTTATATTTTTACATGAGCAACTCAAAAAAATTCCCCCTTTGTTCTATATTATATGCAGAACATTGGGGGATATTTCCTTTTTATTCAAAATCCTCATCAACAGTTTTGGGTGCTTTCTTTTTTGCCGGCAAAGTGGAATAAGTACCGAAAATTGAAAGTAATAAACCAAGAATAACATTAAAAATGCAATATGACGGAATGAGCGATTGACTAAAAAATTCTATTGCGGTATAAATTTCGTTTTGAGAAAGGAACGCATACAAGAAACTGTACGATGCTGTAAGCAATAATGTTATAAATGAAAGTATTGTTACGGTAATAAAGATCGTAGAGTTTTTCTTTTTGCGCTTTACAAGTAATGCAGTTGGAAGCCAACCCATAAGATATCCTGATGCGGCGGCAATATTTACACTTATAAGAGAAAGTGCCATAAACAATATTGCACAAAGCAGATAAATGAGAATTAACAATACTTGTGTAGGCATTTTATCAATAAAAGATGCGGCTTCTTCAACTTCTTCGGATTGATTTTCCGAATCATCAATAACTTCTTCAGGAATAATTTCCTCGGCAATTTCTTCTGTTGTTTCCTCTAAATCTGTTTTTTCATTTACGTCAAAAACATACATATTGTTTTTGAAATGTGTATTTCAAAATGTACGGAAGCAGG
>JAZULU010000208.1:0-18923 GCA_045603265.1 Clostridia bacterium | reverse complement strand
TTTTCTCCTGTTGAAAATTTAGTTTCTTCGCTGATAGAATGTACTGAACTTATATCCAATTTAAAATGCTCACATATTTTATTATGAACTAGTATATCTGGCAAACAGTTATTTCTTTCCCATTTTGAAACGGCTTTATCGGTTACGTTTAGAAAGTTTGCAAGCTCAAGTTGAGTCATATTATTTTGGGTTCTCAAGTTCTTTATTAAATTTCCTATATCCTTCAAAATTTCCACCTCCGAAAAAATGATATCACGGGGAATTTATTTTATCAATAAACTTAAGGTAGAGTTGAGGCTTTTTTTGATGCGCTTTTTCTATATTCGCTTGGAGTAAGTGAAGAATATTCACTAAAAACGCGGTTAAATGAGCGAACAGATTGAAAACCGCAGGCAAGAGCAATGTCGGCGGCGGTTTTTCTTGTTGTCATTAAAAGAATAGCCGCTTTTTCACATCGGTACTGGTTTACGAGAACTTTGAAATTTATTCCAAATGTTTCATTGAAAATTCGTGAAATATAATGATAATCGTAAGAGATAGCGTCTGAAAGCGTTTTTAAAGATATATCTTCATGATAGTTCTCTTCAATATAGTTAAGAATTTCGTTTATAAGTTGCGTGTTGCGCATCTTTTCAGAAAAAGAAACCTTTTCAACAAATGATGCACATATTGCATATAAGCAAGCCTTAATGTAAAAAAATGGCACATCGGGAACACGCTTGAAATTATCAAAATCATTAGGTGTGGGCATGATATAGTTTTCTAAATAATCTATCAGCGCTTTTTCCGGAGTGAAAATATGCGTATCGGGTGAAAATTTTTGTGTGTGATTATAAAAGCTTTCGCAAAGGTCAATGGAAAAAACGGAAACAAAATAAATGGTGTCGCTATCAGCGCAGAAAGAGTGCAGTTCATATGGATATATTAACAATGCAGAGCCTTCTGAAACGTCATATTCTTCTTTGCCTACGGTTGCATGAAGTATGCCTTTTTTTACAAAAATAAACTCAAAACTTTTGTGCAGATGCAACGACCAAGGATAACCTTTATACCAATAACCGTTATATATTTTTACGCCTATTGAATTTATAGCCTGATGTGTAGCCATATTTTTCTCCTTAAAAGTAAAACTATGGCTATATTTATACAACAAAAATCTTACATTGTCAATAGTGAATTTGTAAAATATGGTTTAAGTGAAAACAAAAAAGGCATCTAAAAAGATGCCTTTTAAATTTATTCTTCGGCTTTTTTGTAGAAACTTATTCTTGTAAACTTGCGTTTTGCCTCAGAAATAAGAGGTGAGTTAAAGAAAAGTTTAACGTAGCGGTACTTTCCGTTAAGGAAGTCGATATACTGAGTATATTTTTTACCTATCAAAACGGTTTTGTTGGGACGCTCGCCGATAAAGGTGTAATTTTCGCCGTCGTTTGAAGCAAAAATTGCAAAGCGGAGATATGAAAGTTCTTCATTGGCGCAGTCAAAGAGCACATATGCAAGATCATCAGATTTCTCAAGTTCAAAAACAAGAGTCTGACATGCACCCGGTGCAAGTGGCGACCAGTACGTATCGGGATTTCCGTCAAGCATATTTGTTGCAGGATGTTCAGGATCCTCCGATAACGCTTTTACTGAAACAACCTTTATTTCTTCACCAAGAGTTATTTCCGGAACGGAAACCTGCTTGGGCATTACGGGGTAGGGCACGGCTTCATATTCACCGAGATCATAGGTGTTAAGCAATAATACCCAATCTCTTAATGAAGGCTTTTTGGGAATTGGGCATGTGCCCGTTTCTGTAATAATATCTTCAGCATCTGAAAAATTTCCCGTTGTGGGATCGTACCAGCGCACCTGATAACGTGTGTTCTTTTTAAGACCGTTAAGAGTGCCATATTCATCTGCTGTTCCAAAGAAATAGTAAACAATAACGTCCTTATCAACATGAGAAATTGCAACGAGTTTACGCATTTCAAAGGAGCCAAACTCGTGGTCGAAACTGGGAGTAAGTTTTGTCCAATCAACGTACTCAAAGAATTTTCTCAAATGAGTCATTTCGTTTGAACCGGGCTTATCCACACCGATATACCAAGGCTCAGTGTTATAGCCACCGCCCCAGCCCTTTGTGTTTTCCATGCTCCAACGGATCGCCCAAACGCCTACTGCACCGTATGTGAAGCCTGCGGCACCTGAAAGAATTGCTTGCCATGCGCTTACTCTTGAAGCGTCATGACCGTTTGTTCCGCTAAGGTCTTCATAATGGGATTCGCTTTCAATAAAGGGTTTAATTTTCGTATTGTTGTAATATCCTTCGTAGAACTGTCGAGGTCTTAATACGTCAAGACCGCCGTGGCCCGTTTGCAGGAACCATACCTGATGCCAGGGATCATTTTCAAGGGTAACTGCACGCGGTTCGGAAGCATCGATGGGATACATATGAGCACCGTTAGGTCTGTGATAACCGTCAAGCTTGCCAACAAGCTCAGCAGCCTGGCGGTAATATTCAAAGGAATTATATCTGTAGTCTGTAATTTCCTGACCTGCAAGCCACATAACGGGATAACAAGCATATCTTGCCACACAATAACGGGCAAATCTTAAAAGGGGCTCTGCCTTTTTATAATTTCCGATAGTACAAATGTGAACACCGAAGCCGATTGAAGTAGTAAGACCTACTTCGGCAAGATATTCCATCATAACATCCATAGTCTCGTTAAATGACTGGGGCTTGATCTTTGTGAAAGTTCTGTCCTCCCACCAAAGATGCACGTAGGGATGTCCGCCACCGTCGGAGTTTGCTGAATCAAAGTAAGTCTGATATGCGGTAAAACCTTTTTTTACCCTGTCATCAACAACGTGTTTGAACTGATTACCGCATGTGCAGCCGGGATAGTTACATTCGTGCAATCTTTCATAGTCGGGCATCTGCCAATGAGTATCGGCAAGATAGAAGAAAGGTGTGCCGTCAGCATAGGTGAAAAAGCGAGAATTCTCTTTAAGTGTTACATAACCGTGCTTTTCAAGATCGTTTCTCGGTTCAGCATAAATTGCTTCGATAACACCTGAATCGCAAAGAGAAGCGTTGCTTTCATCTGTGCAGGTTACGGTATAATTCCATTTTCCCGTTTTTTCGGAAATAAAGCGAACTTTCCACTCGTTTTCACCGTTCCAGAAACCGGGAAGAGTGATAACAGTTCCATCCTCGTGGGTGAAAACTGCATCAATATCAACGTCTGTAAAAGGATTTTCATAAGTTTTTGTGCTATGAAGCACTATTTCACAACGTCTGTATATTTCAGTCTTGATATTCATTTTTTCTCTCCTTAAATTTTATGCCTTGTAGAAGCCGATCTTTGTGATCTGACGTTTAGGTTCGGAGGAACTTGTTGAGTTGATGAAAAGCCTGATCTTCTTATACTTCTTATCACCCTCAAGATAGTCGATAAACTGAGGATATTTTCCGCCGACAGCAACTATCATATGTGCGCGCTCACTTAAAATATCAGTGAAATTTTCACCGTCAACCGAGCCGTAAACGCGATAGCGAATATACATCATTTCGGGATTGTTTGATTCGAAATCAATGTAATCAACGTCCTCAGCATTTTCAAATTCAAAATCAAAAGTCTGGCATGTTGCGTGAGCAAGAGGCATCCAATAAGTTTCGGGATTGCCGTCAATTATGTTTTCGGCAGGATGTTCTGCATCAGCAGATGATGCCTTAACTGATTTAACTTTTATTTCTTTATCTAACTTGAAATCTGCAGCAGCACCGGGTGCTTTAATTTCGGGGAACACTTCAGTTTCATATTCGCCAAGATCATATGTGTTAAGAAGAAGTACCCAGTCACGCATAGAAGGTCTTTCGGGAATATCACATTCACCGTTTTCTGTAATAATATCGGGAAGATCAATAAACTTACCGTTTACGGGGTCAAACCAACGTGCCTGGTAGCGTGTGTTCTTTTTAAGACCTAAAAGTGTACCGAATTCACATTCGGGTGAGAATAAGTAGTAAACGATAACGTCTTTATCAATATGAGAAATAGCAACGTATCTGCGCATTTCAAAGGCGCCGAACTCATGATTGAAAGAAGGTGTAAGCTTGTGCCAGCCAACATATTCATAGAACTTTCTCATATGTCCCATTTCAGTTGAACCGGGTTTGTCCATGCCGATATACCAGGGTTCAGGTGAATAGGTGAGCCAGCCTCTGTCGTCAGTTTCATTCCATTCCATTGCCCACACGCCCGTAACACCGTAAGTGAAGCCTGCACTTCCTGCCTGGACTGCCTGCCATGCACCCATTCTTGAAGCATCGTGACCGTTGAAGCCGCCACAGTAAATATCTTCATACTGACATTCTGTTTCAATAAAGGGTTTAACTTTTTCGTTTTCATAATAACCCTTATAGAAGTTTCTTTGTTTTAAAGCACCGAAGCCACCGTGACCTGCCTGAAGATACCACATCTGATGCCAATCGTCAGCATCAATTTCTTTTGCCATGGGAGCATCTGCAAAGGTGGGGTACATATGTGCACCGTTAGGTCTGTGATAACCGTCGATCTGGCCAACAAGTGCGCTTGCTTCGCGATAACATTTAAAAGCATCGTAATTATTATTGTTGATTTCCTGACCTGAAAGCCACATAACGGGATAGCAGGCATATCTTGCAACGCAGTAGCGAGCAAATCTCTTTAAAGGCTCAGCGCTTTGATAAGCACCCATTGATGCGATGTGCACACCGAAGCCGATAGCGGTTGTCAAACCTACTTCAGCAAGATATTCCATCATAATATCCATAGACTCATTAAAAGCCTGGGGATTGATCTTGGTGTATGTTCTATCAGTCCACCAGAAGTGAACGCGCTTGTTTCCGCCGCCGTCTGTCATTGCTGAATCAAAATATGTCTGATATGCAGTAAAACCTTTTTTAACGCGGTCGTCAACAAGATGCTTGAACTGGCTTCCACAAGAACAACCGGGATAGTTACATTCATTTGTGCGCTCATAGTCAGGCATCTGCCAGTGGGTATCTGCTAAATAAAAGAAAGGAGTACCATCACCGTATGTAAGATAACGCATACCTTTCTCAAGTTTAACGTAGCCGTGCTTCTCAAGATCGTTTCTGGGCTCTGCGTAAGCTACTTCAATAACACCTGAATCGCAAAGTGAAGTGTTGGATTCATCTGTGCATGTTACGGTATAATTCCATTTTCCCGTTTTTTCGGAAATAAAGCGAACTTTCCATTCGTCTTCACCATTCCAGAATCCGGGAATAGCAATAACAGTTCCATCCTCATGTGTAAAAACTGCATTAATGTCAACGTCCATAAATGGATTTTCGTAAGTTTTGTTGCTGTTAAGCGATATTTCACAGCGTTTATATACGTTTGTAACAATATTCATTTTCATATCCTCCTTACAAAACTTTTGTGTATTATATCATACCAAAAATTTTATTTCAACCCCTAAACAGAAAAAAAGGAGAAATTTTTCTCCTTTTTTTAAGATAATGCCACATCGAGTATCATCATAACGGTAAAACCTAAGATACAGCCCAATGATGAGAGATATCCAATGTTTTTTTCGGCTTCGGGAATAAGCTCTTTTACTACAACAAAAATCATAGCACCTGCGGCAAAAGCGAGGGCATAAGGAAGAAGAACAGTAAAGAATCCGATGAGCAATGCGCCCAAAACACCAAAGATTGGCTCAACTATACCTGAAAGTTGCCCGTAAAAGAAACTTTTAGTACGAGAATATCCTTCACGCCTTAATGGAAGTGATACGGCAGCACCTTCAGGAAAATTTTGAAGGCCGATACCAATGGCGATGGATATTGCAGGGAAAAGATTTATAAAAGTAAGCGATTGATCTTTAAGGGCGCCAAATGCAACGCCTACTACCAATCCTTCTGGAATGTTGTGCATTGTAATGGCGGAAATAAGCATGAAAGTTCTTTTTTCAGAAAAACTCATAGGCTGATTCTTTTGTATTTTCTTTATAAAGATATCCAATATAATAAGAGATAATCCGCCTAAAATAAAACCTGATGCAACGGGAATCCATTTTGGCTCCTGCGAAAGTTCAACGGCAGGCTTTAAAAGGGAGAAGAAACTGGCGGCAATCATAATTCCTGATGAAAAACCAAGGCAGGCGTGCATTATATTATCGTTAAGTTTTTTGAAAAAGAAAACCATCGCACTTCCTGACGCAGTCAGAAACCATGTGCCTAAGGTTGATAAAAAGGCAAGAAAAATGTAATTCAAAACAATACCTCCTTATTTAAAGTATATTCCAAAAACCTTTTTATGGTTAAAATGTATATTTTCGCTTAATCTTTCAATAATAACAAAGACTCTATTATCTGGAGGTATGTATGAAAAACACTTACGGATTAAAAAAATATGTAAAAAGGCAATACGTTAGGCTTCAAACTGCTTACGAAAGTGAATTAGGTGAAAATGATGGCTTTTTATGGCTGAAGGATAACAGAAACAGGATACTTAATATTTGTTCATCTCTTGTTCGTGATGTTCCCGTAATAAAACTTCCCGTAGGTTATAAAGATGTACGGGTTCTGGAACTCGCTCGTGAACTTACAAATCAGACCTTAGGTAATATTAATGAAGAAACCATTCTTTTAAGCGAACAGTTTAATCTGACAAATGATGAATTTTCCTTTTTGCCGACAGCACTTAAAATCAGCCTTATAGATATGATCTTAAAAATACTTGAAGATAGGATTTTGATAGAAAATACACCGTCAGCTGTAAAATCGCTGATACTGTTTTCAGATATAGATTTTGAACTTTTAAGGGAGAAATGTTTAAAACAGGAAAATTTTCTTTTGAAAGACGCGGTGTTCTGTTCCTCAGATGAAGCAACAAGGGAAAGATATCGAAAAAGAATCACTTTGCTTTCTAAAAAAAGTTCAATAAGCGAAGCGGAAGTATGTAATCGCGCATTAAATGAAGGATTTTGTAATATTACAAAAAATCTATTTCTTGATGGGCGCGAACTTTTTGAACAAACTTTAGGCATAAAAGTTAAAAACAGAAGCATTAATTTAAGATTATTTTGTTATGTTTTTTCCATAATGCTTTTGACTGCGTCTTCAATAGGAATATGGTGGATCGTTCCCGTTAAGGCATTTTATAAAGTGCTTTTATCCATATTTTCTTTCGCGCCGACAGTTGTATTTTTTTGTAATATTATAAACAGAACTATTTTACGAAAAATAAGACCTGAAAAACCAATGCGACTTAAGCCTGAGTTTGCGGACATACATCAGAATAAGACAGCGATTGTGTTGACTGTAATGCTTTCGGGAAAAGACGATATTAAAAATGCATTAAAAAGTATCGAAGAATATTTTTTGGGGAACAGACTTAAAAACGGTGTATATCTTGTTTTAGGCGATCTTAGCGAAAATGATTTTCAAAATCACGCTGAAGATGATATTTTGCGTGACTCTTTAGAAAAAGGAATAAAAGAATTAAATAATAGGCATGGAAACTATTTTGGTGCAATAGTAAGAAACAGACAGAAAAATGGCGAGAAATTCAGCGGATGGGAACGCAAACGAGGCGCTATAGAGCAGTTCGTAAGATTTTTAACAAAAAACGAAGATATTTTCGGCACTTTTATAAATAAGGAAATTTTTTATGAGGTCAAATATATATGTACGCTTGATGCGGATACGGTACTTCCACCTGACAGCGTTATAAAACTTCTGGGTGTTATTGCACACCCGATAAACAAACTGCGCATTGAAAATGACAGAGTATGGGGATATGGGTTAGTTCAGCCCATGATAGGTACTTTGCCTGTAAATCATACACCTTTTGCACGCATTATGGCACCAACCGGTGGGATAGATGCTTATGATGCACCAATGGGTGAAGTGTATAATGATTACTTTAAGTCCGGATCCTTTTGCGGAAAAGGCATCTTTGATGTTGAAGGATATGAAAAACTTGTCAAAATCCAGCCTAACACAGTATTGTCTCACGATATGCTTGAAGGGGAATTACTAAACACAATAGGCGCAAATGACGTAAGTTTTTTAGATGAGTTTCCCCAAAATACAATAAGTTATTACAAACGCAAAGAGCGGTGGATGCGCGGAGATTGGATATTAACACCATGGCTGTTTTCAAAAATAAAACCTATATCAAAATGGAAGATTTTTTATAATTTGGTGCAATCTGAATTTTTTTCAGGGATTTTTTTGAAATGCTTGCTTGCACCTTTTTTCGGCGCATATGGATATCTTATTTGGATATGTGCACTGATTGAACTTTCAATGCCTACGATCTTTGCCTATTGCGATATGTTAAGATTTGATATGGAAAAACATGCTTTTTCCGATAATAAGCATAATCGTCGCAACAGTATAAAACGTTCGGTACTCAATAAAGTTTTCTTGCCTTTTGAGTGCTATCTTGGTATATCTGCAAAGTTTAAGGGCTTATGGCGGAGATTTGTCAGCCACAAAAAGGTTTTGGAATGGAGTACTTTTGCTTCAACAAGAGTATCCGGAAACATGAAAGAAAATGTTCTGTTTTTTCTTCCGTCAATAATTCTTGCAGTAATTTTTTATTCAATATGCTTATGGCAGGGAATAGGTATCGTTGTTGGATTGATAGCCTCTGGTATCTGGTGTTTTGTACCGTATTTTGCAAAAATTTTGAGTCAAAAAGAAAATACGATCCGTGAAGAATTGTTACCTGATGAGGTACACAGCCTCAAAATACTTGCAATGCGCACGCTGCGATTTTTTTACGAGGCACTTTCCGATAACGGATATCTTATGCCTGATAATATTCAATTAAAACCATATAAGGGGTACGCAAAAAGAACGTCGCCCACAAATTTAGGTTTTGCGCTTTTAAGTGTTCCTTGCGGACTTAAAATGGGGGCATATTCACCAAGTTTCAGCGTATCAAATTTGAACAAACAGATCGAAGAAATAAGCAAACTCAGTATGATGAAAGGTCACTTGTATAATTGGTATGATATTGATACAAGAAAACCTTTAAGTGAATATGTTTCAACAGTTGACAGCGGAAATTTCTGCGCTTCGCTTGTTACTGTAAAAGGAAGTCTTGAAGCAATCAAAAAAAGACAGATACTTGGTAAGGCTCAATGTAACGGAATAGGTGATATGATCTTTTCATATCTTGATTCGGTAAGTGATGATTTTCAGCGCCATTTAAAGGAATATGCTTGTGATTTTTATGCATATGTGGGGAAAAAATCTGCTAAGCGTATTAAAGATTTTCTTGCCGACGGTATAATTTCTTCTTGTGAAGGTATAGAATTTGTTCAAGATACTTTAAAATCTTGGTTGACTGACTATGAAAATCTAAGTTTTTCAGATAGTCTGTTCAATAAAATTGAAAAAACAAATGAGTTTAATCTTCGACCGTTAAAAGAATATCTTCAAACTTTCCCAAAATCAATAAGTGACACACTTGCCATTTGCGACTTTGATTGCATTGTTGAGGAAAGGGTCTGGTCACTTGGCAGAGAAAAATACGGTTGGCTTTTAAAAGATGTACGCAATGAATTCCGAAGAATATATAATTATGCATTTGCTCTTAATGAGCAGATAAGTAAAATCGATAAATATATTGATGAGTTTTTGGAAAATGCTGATTTTAAGTGTTTGTATAATTCAAAAAAGAAACTTTTTGCTATCGGCATGGACAAAAACGGACAGAGCGCAAATTGCTATGATATGCTTGTTTCAGAAGCGCGGCTTACCAGTTTTTTTGCTATTGCATACGGTAAAATTCCTGCAGAGCATTGGTTTAGGCTTGCCAGACCGTTTACACGCGTAATGGAAACACCGCTGTGCTTGTCATGGAGCGGTACTATGTTTGAGTATTTGATGCCTGATATTTTTATTAAGCCCACGGAAAATTCTATGCTTTATAATTCAAACAACGTTGCGGTAAAGGCTCAAATAGAATATAGCAAAAGCGGAATGTGGGGGATATCTGAATCTGCCTTTAATGCCTTTGATGTTTCAAGGGAATATAAGTATAAGGCCTTCGGTATACCGCAAACTGCAATATCGGTCCAAAAACTTGAAAAAGTATATTCGCCATATTCAACGATGATGGCTTTTGAGTACGCACCTCGTCAGGCAATGGATAACGTAATTCGTTTTGTTGAAAACGGTTGTGCTGGAATTTTTGGCATGTTTGAAGCCGTAGATATGAAACGGCTTTCAGGCGGTCAACCGGGAATCGTATATTCACACATGGCACATCATTCAGGAATGGGACTTTGCGGACTTGTAAATTATTTGTATAACGGTGCTATTCGTAAGATGTTTATTTCAAACAGTTTTATAAGCGCAAACACAGTGCTTCTTGAAGAAAAAATGCCGTTAGGGGTTCTTCCCAGAAAAGAATTAGAGGAACAAGAACAAAATGAAGTTTCTGATTTTTCTGTTTTTGAACGGGAGTTTATTGCACCTGATAAGCAAAGTGAAGAATTAAACGTTATTTCGGGGGGCGATGTAAGAATTGAAGTTACTTCGCGGGGCGAAGCAAAACTGTTTTTCAGTAAAAAATATATCGGAGAAATATTTTTATATGTGCGTGATGAAAAAACAAGAAGCATTTCGTACTTGCCGGTAAAAGATGATAAGGTAAAATATAAAACAGTATTTTACCCGGAAAAAGGAATTTTTTATTCAAATGATGCATTGATGGATTGCAAGGCTGAAGTGTATGCACTTGAAAACTCCAATGAAGCATTGTGGCGTATAAAAATTAAAAACAAAACAGAGTATTTAAGAAAAAAACAAATACTGTTTTTCTTAAAGCCTGCCCTAAATAATCAGGATGCTTTTGATTCGCATCCATATTATAACGGATTGTTTATTGAAGCGGAGCATAAAGAAAAAGAACTGGAATTTAAAAACAGAAAAACCGATACAAAATGTCTGCTTTCGGTGGTTGGTGAGTGTGAAGTCACCTACGAAACAGATGCATTAAAAGCGTTGGGCAGAGGAAATGATTTTGATCGCCCCATTGGGATTTTTGATGGCGAAATAAAAAAATATCCCATTACGCCGTTAATGTGTTGTATGGCGGAAATGGAACTTGACGTTATGGAAGAAAACGAAGTAAATATAGTTCTTTCCATGGCAGAACGCTCAACGTTAAAAAACAAAGCGGCGGTAAATCTTGCTGCGGAAAATGCAAGAATAAGTGCAAATGCTGATATTGCTGCATTTAATATAAAAAAGGAAGAATGGCTGCTTTCTTTAAAAATAGGTGAAATGAAAAATGCAATGTGCTGCGCCGAAAAAGGATGCGCTTCACCTGAAACTTTGTGGCAATACGGAATATCCGATAACGTTCCGCTTATGACACTATTGCTTTCTAAAGATTTTTCAAAGGAAAAATTAAAATTTATATTGAAAACCGCAGATTATCTGATGTCCAAAAACTTTAATATGCAAGTGCTTATTATTGAAGATACTGTTTCAGATTACCTTGATTCAAGTTATAATTACACTGACAGAGAAATAAAATCATTAATTTCTAAAGACAGAATATATCATATAAAACGCGGCAATATTATAGAAGAAAAAATCAAAGAAATAAAGCGTATGAGTTTTTGCGCCCTTTCTCTTGAAAGTGATATAAATGAGCAGATAAAAAAGGTAAAGCCATACGTTCAATATGCAGAGATCAAAACGGGCGAAAACAAATATCCGTTAGGCAAAAACGAAGATTATTTCGGTGAATTTGATAATGGCTACGGAAAGTTTATAAACGGAGGAAAAGAATATTATATTTATAAAAAAACACCGATGCCATGGTCAAATGTCATATGCAATAATACTTTCGGAACACTTGTTACAGAAAACGGCGGAGGTTATACTTGGCAGGGTAATTCAAGCCTCAATAAACTTTCGCCATGGTACAATGATGCAGTTACAAATCCTTTAGGGGAAGCATTATATTTAAGGGATAATAAGATAAACAGATTCTGGAGTATAACGCGCGATCCTATTGATATGGGTGACGAGCATAGCGTTATATTCGGTAAAGGCTATGCAACGTTCAGGTATAACGGATACGGTATGGAACAAAAACAAACCGTATTTGTTCATAAAGAAAAAAATATCAAGATCATAAGAGTTGAACTTGATAATATTTCTGAAAGAGATATTTCCGCATACTATTTCATAAGACCGGTTATGGGACAACATCAAAATAAATCTTCAAAATATACCGAAATAGTAAATGTTGACGGGCTGATCGCGGCAAAAAAACAAAATGAATATATGTTCATATATGCAAAAGATGCTGAGTTCTGCGGAAGTGAGGATGCTTTTTTCGGAAACGGTGATATTAAAATGCCAAGGGCAGTTTATTGTGGTGAGTTTCTTGAAAGTACCGATTCTAAAGAACTTCTTGCACTAAAAACAAAGGCAAAAAAGCATTTTGATATTTTTGTTGGGTATGCGTTTAGCGAAGAAGAACTTAGAAATATTAAAAAAGAACTTGATGATGCCGATACTCTTTTATGGCTTGATGAAGTTAAAAGTCTTTGGGAAGAAAGAACAAATCGCATACAGATAACTACACCTGACCGAAAACTGGATATCTTATTTAACAACTGGCTGTATTATCAGACAATGGCATCGAGGATTATGGCAAGATGTGGTTTTTATCAGGCAGGCGGTGCATACGGTTTCAGAGATCAGTTGCAGGATTGTCTGGCTGTAATGATCACTGAGCCTGAATTGGTACGGACGCATATTTTGAAGTGCGCCGCCCACCAATTTAAAGAAGGTGACGTACAACATTGGTGGCATGAGCCTTATATGGGTGTTCGTACCAAAGTAAGTGATGATCTTTTGTTTTTGCCGTATGTTGCATCAAAATATGTATCTGTGACAGGCGATATAAAAATATTTGATGAAAAAGTTCCGTTCCTTGAAGGTCATGAACTTGGTGATAGGGAAGATCTCTATGAAAACGCATGGCAATCGAAGGAAGAAGCAACACTTTATGAACACTGTATGCGCGCTATACGTCTTGCGATTTCCCGTAGCGGTAAGCACGGTCTACCGTTGATTCTCGGCGGTGACTGGAATGACGGAATGAACGGAATAGGTAAACAAGGAATAGGAGAAAGCGTGTGGCTGGGATGGTTTTTATATAGCGTTATAAGTGATTTTATGCCCATTGTGAAAAAGATAAACATTAAAGATTCTGTGATTCTTCTTGAAAATGCCAAAAAATTATATAATGCCTTAAATACCGTATGCTGGGACGGGGAATGGTATCTTCGAGCATTTAACGATAAAGGTGAAAAGATCGGCAGCAGAACAAGTGCTTGTGCACAGATTGATCTTATTTCGCAGGCTTGGTCAGTTCTTTCAGGTGCAGGCAAAAGCCACATGATAAAAAGTGCAATGGATAATGCCGAAAAATATCTTTTTGATAGGGAAACGGGGATTGTAAAACTTCTTAATCCGCCCTTTTCAAAGGAGTTCGGTGCAGGTTATATCGGGGATTATATTCCCGGTGTAAGGGAAAACGGAGGACAATATACTCACGGTGCTTTATGGGCGGCACGCGCATTTTTTGAAATGGGCAGAAGTGATACAGGCTATGAAATTTTATCGATGATAAATCCGATAAATCATAGTCTTAATAAAAGCGCGGCGCTAAGATATAAACTGGAACCCTATTCAATTCCTGCAGATATTTACTCAAACGTTGAAAACAAGGGCCGTGGAGGGTGGAGTTGGTATACCGCATCATCATCTTTGTATTTTACTACAGTTCTTTCGAGCTTCCTGGGTATTGACATGAATGACGGAAAAATAAGAGTTTCACCCCATATTCCTTCAAACTGGCGTGAATTTAACGTAACAATAGATACACCAAGATATAAATACGATGTGAAGGTGCTTAATCCGCAAGGCAGAAGCGATAGCGTTGAAAACATTACGGAAGTTGATAAAGGGGATAAAAAGGAAATTCGCGTTGTAATGTAAAGGGAAGATTTTTCTTCCCTTTATTTATTGACTTTTTTATCATTTATAAATATAATTATAGTAATTATACATAAAGGAATTTTTTTATGAGTATTGATTTTTTGCCTGTAACAAGAGAAGAATGTTCAGCGCGTGGTTGGGACAGACCTGATTTTGTTTACGTTTTAGGGGATGCTTACGTTGATCACCCCAGTTTTGGTCCGGCAATAATTTCGAGAATTTTGGAAAAAAACGGATACAAAGTAGCAATGCTTCCTCAGCCTGACTGGAAGAATATAAATGAGTTTAAGCGCTTTGGCAGACCGCGCCTTGGCTTTTTGGTTTGTTCGGGAAATATTGACCCTATGGTAAATCACTATACCGCGGCTCACAAAAGAAGAAATACCGATGCATATTCTCCCGGCGGAAAAATAGGCATGCGCCCCGATAGAGCGGATATTGTTTACTGTAACTGCATACGTCAAGCATATAAAAATATGCCTATAATTATCGGTGGTGTTGAAGCAAGTTTAAGGCGCTTTGCCCACTACGATTGCTGGGATAGTAAAGTACGAGCATCTATTCTTGTTGACAGCGGTGCAGACTTATTGCTTTACGGCATGGGTGAAAGAAGCATTGTGGAAATGGCAGATGCACTTTCGTCGGGCATTGATATTAAAGATCTTACTTACATAAAGGGCTCGGCATATCTTACCGAAACGCCTGAAAACGTCTATAACGGAAAAATAATCGAGAGTTTTGAAGACGTTAAAAATGATAAAAACGCATATTGCCGCGCATTTATGGCACAGTATAGTGAGCAAAATCATGTAACGGGAAAAACGCTTATCCAAAAGCATGGCAGGAGTTATGTTGCTGTAAATCCACCAAGTGATCCTCTTTCAGAAAAAGAAATGGACGATGTTTACGCCCTTAAATATACCCGTATGCCTCATCCAATGTACGATAAGTTGGGCGGTATCCCCGCAATAAAAGAAATTGAGTTTTCAATTACGGCAAACCGCGGTTGTGCAGGTGCCTGCTCATTTTGTGCAATAACTTTCCATCAGGGCAGAGTGTTGCAATCAAGAAGTGAAAAATCAATTTTGGAAGAAGCCAAACTTTTAACTACACTTAAAGGATTTAAGGGATATATTCATGATGTTGGCGGACCTACCGCAAACTTTTACGGTCAGGGATGTAAAAAACAAAAAGAATCTGGGGCATGCATGGATAAGCAATGTCTTTATCCCAATATTTGTCCTGCATTTAAACCGGATCATTCAAGATATATTAAACTTTTAAAAGAACTTCGGGAACTTCCGAAAGTCAAAAAAGTGTTTATTCGTTCAGGATTAAGATTTGACTGTATGCTTGCTGATAAACGCTTTGGGCAGGAGTTTTTAAAGGAACTTTGTTCCCATCATGTTTCAGGGCAGTTGAAAGTTGCACCAGAACATATTTCCGATAAAGTTCTAAAACTTATGGGTAAACCTGGTGAAAAGGTTTATAATGAGTTTTCTCAAAAATACAAAGAAATGAACGTGCGCATCAATAAGGAACAGTATCTTGTTCCGTATCTTATTTCGGGGCATCCGGGAAGTGATCTTAAAGAAGCGGTAAAACTTGCTGAGTATTTACATAAGCACAGAATAAATCCCGAACAAGTTCAGGAGTTTTACCCAACACCGGGCACACTTTCAACGTGTATGTTCTATACTGAAATGGATCCCAGAACGGGCGAAAAGATCTATGTTGCAAAAGATATAAAAGAAAAGATAATGCAGCGTGCACTTCTTCAGTATAAAAAACCCGAAAATTATGAAACTGTAAAAAAAGCACTTCTTCAGGCAGGCAGACAAGATCTTATAGGCTTTACGGCAAATTGCTTGATAAAGCCGCGAGTTATAAAGAATGATTATTCCAAAAGGAGAAAGAAATGACAAATTATAAATCAGGCTTCTGTGTTCTTTGCGGAAGACCAAACGTTGGCAAATCAACACTTATGAATTACTTTGTAGGGCAGAAAGTTGCTATAGTTTCACCTAAGGCGCAGACTACGCGTAACTGTATCCGCGGAATCTTAACCGATGATGATTTTCAAATAGTTTTTCTTGATACACCGGGTATCCATAAACCTAAATGCAAACTTAACGAGTTTATGATGAAAACTCAGAAAGAAGCGGCGATCGGTGCTGATTTTACTTGTGTTATGCTTGATATTACTCAGGAGATCGGCTCAACCGATGAGCATATTATTGAAGAATATTCAACGTCAGGCATCCCTTGCGCCATTGTTTTGAATAAGATCGATTGTGTTGAAAAGGAAAAAGTTGTTTCTTACATAACTAAACTTGCCAAGTATGACGTTATGATCATTCCCGTTTCTGCGGAAACCGGCGAGGGCACAGACGAACTTCTGAAAGTTATAAAAGAGCATCTTCCCGAAGGTCCTCAGTATTTCCCTGAAGATATGGTTTGTGATTTCCCCGAACGCTTTTTGGCTTCGGAGATCATAAGGGAAAAGGCACTTTTAAATCTTAACGAAGAAATACCTCACGGAATAGGTGTTTCCATTGAAGCCATGCAGGAACAGCATAACGGCAATATAAGAATTACCGCTGATATTATCTGTGAAAGAGATTCACATAAAGGTATTATCATCGGCAAAAAAGGCGCAATGATAAAAACTATCGGTACTCAGGCTCGCGAAGAACTTGAAGCACTTTTAGAAACAAAAGTATATATTGAATTGTTTGTAAAGGTTCGTGATAATTGGCGTAATTCAAATAATGCCTTAAAAGATTTAGGCTATACGGAATAAAAAAATAAAATCACCTAAAAATAATAAGGGGTGATTTTATGGACGACAGATTTGATCGCGCGCTTATGAAAATGTTTTTAAAAACGGGAGATCCGTATTACTACACGGCTCGCGGAATTTTACGGGAAAGGAACAAAAATGGGGGAACAGGTAAAGATCCAAGCGATAGTCCTTAACAAAGTGGATTTTAAGGATAACGACAGAATTTTAACGCTTTTTTCGCCGCAGCAGGGAAGGGTGACCGTTTCCTGCAAGGGCGTAAAAAAACAAAACTCCAAATTGCGTGCCGCAAGCGAACTTTTTGCTTTCGGTACTTACATACTTACAGAATCCCGTGGCAGATATACCGTAACGGGCTATGATTCCATTGATTCTTTCCATGAATTGCGCGAAGATTTTGACCGTCTTTCCCTTGCGGTAATGCTCCTTAAAATCTGCGAAAAAGCCATCGCACCCGATGAAGGGGATATGGAACTTTTTTCGCTTTTAATAAACAGTCTTCACAAGTTAAGGGAAAAGGATATTGATTCGGGATATACCGTTTCGGTGTTTTTAATTAAATTCTGTGGAATATTCGGCTATCAACCCGATCTTAGCGAATGTGTAAAATGCGGTAAAAAAGAAGACCTTGTATGCTTATCTCCTGCATCAGGCGGTGTAACTTGCCTTAATTGTAACGATTCTGAGCATACGGTAATTACGGGCGGTTGTCTTTATTATATGCGCAAGATCTGTGAAGGTGATTTTGATGAAGCATACATTTATAAACCCACAGAAAAACAAATAAAAGAACTTTACCGTGCTTCTTGCTATTATACTGCATATTTCTTTGACGAAAAAATAAAGATCATGGATTATATAAACAAGTACCAACTTGTATAAGGGCGAAAAATTTTCGCCCTTATTTTATTCATATTTAATACGCAAAAAAACAGTTGCCAATATTTGCAAATTGTTTTATAATATACAACGAATGTAATATTGTACATAAAAGAGCAATTATGCTCATAAATTTTAGGAGGTTTTAGTATGAGTCACAAGTATGTATACCTTTTCTCAGAAGGTGACGCAACCATGCGTGAGCTTCTTGGCGGTAAGGGTGCAAACCTTGCAGAAATGACCAAGATCGGTCTTCCTGTTCCCCAGGGTTTCACCGTTACAACTGAGGCTTGCACACAGTACTACGAAGACGGTAGAAAGATCAACGATGATATCCAGGCACAGATCATGGAGTACATCGACAAAATGGAAGGAATCACCGGCATGAAGTTCGGCGACAAGGAGAACCCTCTTCTTGTTTCAGTTCGTTCAGGTGCACGCGCATCAATGCCCGGTATGATGGATACCATTCTTAACCTTGGTCTTAACGAGGAAGTTGTTGAAGTTATGTCAGCAAAATCAAACAATCCCCGTTGGGCATGGGACTGCTACAGAAGATTCATTCAGATGTATTCTGACGTAGTTATGGAAGTTGGTAAGAAGTATTTTGAAGAACTTATCGACAAAATGAAGGAAGAAAAAGGCGTAACTCAGGACGTTGAACTTACAGCTGAAGATCTTAAGGAACTTGCAGGTCAGTTCAAGGCTGAGTATAAGAATAAGATCGGCAAGGATTTCCCCTCCGATCCTAAGGAACAGCTTATGGGTGCTGTTGAAGCAGTTTTCCGTTCATGGGACAACCCCCGTGCTAACGTATATCGTCGTGATAACGATATTCCTTATTCATGGGGTACAGCCGTTAACGTTCAGATGATGGCATTCGGTAACATGGGTGACGATTGCGGTACAGGTGTTGCGTTCACACGTGATCCTGCTACAGGCGAAAGAGGTCTTATGGGTGAATTCCTTGTAAATGCACAGGGTGAAGACGTTGTTGCAGGTGTTCGTACACCTATGCCGATCGCAGAAATGGCGGAGAAATTCCCGGCTGCTTACGAAGAGTTCAACAAAGTTTGCGCTATTCTCGAAGACCACTACAGAGATATGCAGGATATGGAGTTCACAATCCAGGCTGGTAAGCTAAGTCGGATCGTAGCCATGTCGTTCTGTGAGCCAAGGAGTTGGGAGCTCTAATTG
>JAZULU010000207.1:0-2247 GCA_045603265.1 Clostridia bacterium | reverse complement strand
TTAGAAAACAAAGATTTTAAAGAACTTGACGATATGGCAAAAGATATTGCCGTCGGCTCTGACGGTGTTACATTCCTCCCCTATCTGTGCGGATCAACAATGCCAAAATATAATCCCGATGCAAGGGGAAGTTTTACCGGTATTACCCAGGAACACACACCAAATCACTTTGTAAGAAGCATTATGGAATCAATAGCGTGTATGCTTAAAAGTAATCTTGATTACTTAAACGTGCCCGTTGATGAGATCCGCATTATGGGCGGCGGTGCAAAGAGTCCCTTATGGTGCAACATGAAAGCAAATCTCACAAAGAAAAAACTTATCACCTTAAAAAATAAGGAAACGGCAACTTTAGGCTCTGCAATACTTGCAGGCGTTGGTGCAGGAGTTTTTGAGTCAGTTGAAAAAGCGGCAGAAATGATTCTTCTTGATAAAGAATATTTACCCGACGGCACAGACTACTCGGAAGTTTATGAAAGATTTACTGAAATTGATAATATTTTAAACGTTAGAAAGGATAAATGAAAATGATAAAAGCGGCATTCGTAGGCTTTGGCGAAGTTAATACTCCCATTGATATTATCATAAACAAATGTAAGGGCGCTGAAGAAGCACTTAAAAAAGAAGGTCTTGATCTTTTAAGCGTATATCCCGTTACCGATGATTATGAGGAAAAGGATATTAAAAAAGCAGTAAACGCTCTTAAAAAGGAAGATTTTGACGTGCTTATCTGCTGTGTTGCAGGCTGGATACCCACTCACGCAGTTGTTAAGGTTACCGAGCATTTCCGCCATAAGCCCATGGTTTTATGGGGACTTTGCGGATGGATGGAGGGCGATCGCCTTGTCACCACCGCCGATCAGGCAGGTACTACCGCATTAAGAAAAACCTTTTATGATTTAGGGTATAACTTCAAGTATATTTACGATATTATCGGCTTGCCCACCAACTCAAAGAAGGTTTATGATTTTGCAGTTGCATCATACGCCGCACAGAAGCTTCGCCACGCACGGGGAGGTATGGCAGGCTACCGCGATATGAATCTTTACGGCACGCTTTATGACGGTGGCTCACTTAAGCGTCAGATCGGCCCTGAAATCGAAACCTTTGAGATGCTTGAGATAGAACAGCGTTATCAGAAGATCACCGATGAAGAAAAGCAATCAGTTATCGATAGCAAAATGAACAAGTGGAAATTCTTAAAACCCGCTAACCCTAAAAGTATGAAAAAGGCCGCAGGCTATTATCTTGCAATCAAATCTATCTGTGATGAGCGCGGATACGATTCAATTTCCCTTAAAGATGTTGACGGCATGAAGAAACTTTTAGGGTTCCCCCCTGCCCCTATATTTATGCTTCTTGCCAACGAAGAAGGGCTTTGCACCATTCCCGAAAACGATTCTTTAGGCAATATTACTCAACTTATGGTAAAATATCTTACCGGTCAGTGCGCATATTATCTTGAATTCTATGAATTCTTTACCGACCGCGTTCTTGCAGGTGTTCCCGATTATATTCCTTTCGATGCAACAGACGGCGAAATCACCGTTATGCCTGCTGCCTTCGGTGAACTTTCAGAAGGCATCTTAAACGTTAGCAAGGTTAAAACGGGCAAGGTTACAATGTGCCGCCTGACTTACGATGACGGCATCTACTATATGCATATGGTAGTTGGTGACGGCATTACTCCAAGAAAATGGGAAGAAGCCGGTTGGACACAGCCTGCGCCCCAACTTCCCGGCCTCGAAATCTTGCTTGATGACGTTCCCGATTTTGCCCAAAAAGTTATGTGCCAGCATTACATCATCTCTTACGGCGACAATTACGACCTTATTAAGAGCCTCTGCGATATCTTAGGAATTGTGGTGATTTAAAAAATAATACCCCTTGCTTCCGCAAGGGGTATGTTTGTGTGGCATTTTGTATTTTATCAAGAAAGTATTTCATATCGTCACCGAAGTTCAAGAAGCATTGCTTATTGGACTTCGGAAGTTCCAAAGCACTAAAAGCCATACAAGCCAAGGCGTGGGGTGGTGAGATTGAGGGCGCTTACACAGACGTAAGTAACCGAAAGATCATCCGCCCCACAACAAAGGAAATACCCCTTGCTTCCGCAAGGGGTATGTTTGTGTGGCGGTGAGGTATACTATCAAGTGCAACACTTTAGCAAAATAAAATAGAAGTTCATACAGATCTCTGGTAGAATAGAGTTGTCACACCATAAACCACGAGAGGAGATCTGTATGA